>JBCNOR010000109.1:0-11142 GCA_039593785.1 Niabella sp.
GCTAAATCTTTGCTTTTTCATATCTGACAGTTTAAAATTAAATTATTCAAGTCTAATCTTGAACTGTCCTAAAAACACGGAAGGCTACATAAGGGGGACTGTTTCTGTATATTGATACACTTGCGCTTGAAGGCGGTAGATGCAAGTGATGATGGACTATGGGGTTTACTTAGCTGGTCAAAAAAGCCGGGCTAATTAAAGCCCGGCAGAAGATTATTTGTTTATTGAATAGTGAATTGCAGATGGTCTGACTCAATACATCTTGGCTAGAGTGCGGTAAATGTCCTGACTGCAGATGTCGGAGTCGCCGCTCTGAAACCTGAGAAAATATGATGATATACCCTTCCAATCGCCGCATTCCAGAAATCAGCGTAGTTGACAAAGGCTCCGGATGCGTTTCTCACCTGTAGCAGTCCCAAATCTTCATTGTTGGTCCCAATCACTTTGATGCGGTAGTCTATGCGTTCAGAACCGGCACTAATTTCTCTGTCGGGGTGCTTAATAACCGGAACAGCTTCCCAGCCGGTGGCTTCACCAAACGAAACCGCCTTGCCAAGGTTCAACCAGTCGCTTTTAATGCTGGTTATTACATTGTTACTTTTGGTGTAATAAGTGTATTGATATTGATACTGCAATTTTAGTGTTGTTGGTACTCCCGCTGTTTCGTACAGGAAGTTATAGAACTTTACCCACGCTGTGGTATCAGTAATGGCGGTTGTGTTTTTAGGGTAAGGGTACCCGTTACTGATTACAACTGGCGGCTTGGCGAAATCATGTACAAATACGTTTTGTTTGCCGGCGATGAAATTGACATTTTGATCATATACCAATTCTTTAGAGGCCCCGCGGTAGAGTTTTATATTGGCATTTCCTGAAGGAGCTGCAAAAAACCTGCCCACTGCACCGCTGGGTACAGCGTTATAGGTAACCAGTGTCGAAGTGGAATCCACTATTGCTACGTTGTTCACTTCTACCTTGGTTATATTATTAGCCGCAACAGCTGTTACAGGAACAAAATAATGTAACTGGAATTCTGCCATATTTTCTGGCAACTTCACAGAGTCAAGCTCAATCACATGCCTTGTACAGGATGCAGTTAGCAGGATAACTGCAATAAAGGGGATCAGCTTTGTTAAATGTTTCATACTGACTTTTTTGTGTTAGTGATTATTGGGGTAATTCGCCAGGATAAGCAAACCAGGGTATAGAAGTATGGTAGTTGTCTGCATCTCCGGCAATCGGCTTCAGCATTTTCAATGAAGGCAGGTTCCACATATACTCAGAATTATAACGCGGCCTGATACGATAGGAGGGCGCTCCTTGGTTTCTAGGATCATAGGAGATGGTCCTGTGCTGTACCTGTGCCGGCCGCAGGTATAAACCTTTATACACTTTTGTCGGATCCGTATCCCATTTTTGAACTATGGTGGCGTATGTCCATCCATTTCCTTTACTGGGGTATTCTCCCGTATATTTAATGTCATAGTGATACTTGCGCATATCCACCCATGCTTCAGATGCACCCCAGGGATATAAAGCCACCCATTTTTGCATCATAATATGGGATAGGCTAAAGTCGCTTACTCCTGCTACAAAGGGGCCGGACAAATATTGTGCGGCCAGTCCGTCAAATACCGGTTTGGTTATTTTATCTCCACCAGTAGCAGTACCAGTAGTTCCGGGGAAGATATATTTACCTGTAAAATCCATATCAGCCTTTACGGCGTCTTTAAAGGCAGCGAGTGATTGTGCAGGCTGTCCCAGTTTCCAATAAGCTTCTGCCAGGCAAAATTTGATTTCGGCACAGGTGGTTAGTATATAGGGCGCATTGTCTCTGTAAAGCCATCTTCCAATGCCGTCGTGCGTAGTCCCGGAGAATGTGGCATTAACGTTTCGGCCATAGTAGCTGGGAGCGGTACCTATGGGTCCGGATGTACTGGTAAAATTCCCCCCGTAATACCGGTACTTTTTAACCGAATCAGCAATCGTAAGATTCAGGTAGGTAGGATTGCTGGTAGTTGAGAGTTTAACCGCTATTCTTGGATCAAAATGTCCCGGCAGATTTAGCAACGTATCTGTGATTATTTGTTTTGCCGCAACTTTATAAGGATAATAGGTATTGCCTGTTACCGGAATTTTATTACCTGTAGCTTCATCATATTCAGGTACTGTACCTGTAAAAACCTGTACTGCATATTCGTGCTGGAAGAATACATAGTTAAGGTTTGCTCCTCTTGCCGTTCCCCAAAAGTTATTGAAATCAGCATATGGGACAGATTGCGAACCTCCGGCTATTTTTAAAGTAGCGTCATCATCCGATGTCTGGAATGATTTTTCGGCAGCGGTGATTAGCTCTTGGGCATATTGTGAGTTAAAATCTTTCTTATTGGATAAAGAAGCCAGGTTACGTACTATTACGGCATAGGCAAATTTTATCCACTTGGCTTTATCTCCCCCATAAATATAATCATTGGCGGAAATCTTAGTTCCATACACTGTGGCATCGGGCTTTTCTAGTAGTTCAATGGCTTTATAAGCCCACTCTCTTACTTGTGGATAGATAACGCTTTGGTAATCGTAATCGTGTGAAAGTTGTCCAGCTATGTAAGCCTGCTTCATAGGTGCGTCAACATTCAGTTTGGTAAGCGCGTCCCATGAAAATGCTTTGATGGCGTAGCCTATACCTGCTAGTGTCCAGTTCTCAGCTTCCATAGACTGATTGATGAGGTTTTCCAGGTTCATCCCCTGCAGCCAGTAAACTAACCGCCAGGTTTCGCCTGCGGCATCACTGCCTAGAAGATAGTAATTATTGGCGAATGCAGCATAATCTCCGGTTGTTCCCATCATTTGTGTTAAAGGCCCGGTAGCCCTGACATCCCAGTAAAGTCCCTGGAAGGCTTGTTGAATACCGGCAAGGTATAAATGAGCTTCCACATAGTCTGGAGCATCCGTGTTCCTATTTACATCCAGGTACTTTTTACAACTACCCATTGCAAACAATAGGGGTATAGTAAATAATATGATTATCTTTTTCATAATTCTTTTAATTTAAGTTTAAGCTGAAACCTATTGTAATGCCCCTGGGATTGGGAATTGACCATACATCATACCCCTCGCCACCCGTGCCACCAGCTGCGGCTGAAACCGTATTACCTACGGCATCAATGCCTGAATAATTCGTCCAGGTAGCTAAATCGTTACCCACCACATATACATCCATACCTGATATTATGCGCATTCTTGAAAAAAGGGTTTTCGGTAGTGTATAAGATAGTCTTAGTTCCTGCAAGCGAACGTAATTCACATTTTTTTCCAGCCAGTCTTCGTCGCCCCCGGCATAAATACTCGCTGCGGCAAGCCCCGGATCCACTGCAATAGTGTTTATAGTAGGGTTGGCAGTATTCTGCTTGCCATCTCTTACCACTCCGTTGAAAACAACGGGGCCGCTTTCACGAAGCGCGACAGACTCCCAGCTTAATCCCTGGGTCATCATTGACCGCTTGGTTCCGTTTACTACGGTAGCGCCATACCTGCCAGCAAAGAGACCAGATAAGCGTAGTCCCTTATAAGTTAAGCTGGTGGTGGCCCCGAATCGTAACTTGGGCTCTCTGTCACCTATCACACTCCAAACTGCACTCACAACGGGTACGCCGGTCGCCGGGTCGATTAGAACCTGACCTGCATTGTTACGCTCAAATCCACGGCCACTTAATGTTGTAATAGGATTGCCCACTGCGATACCGTTTCTTATATTCCCCGAGTTCCAGGTATAGGCATTGTAGTACTCGCTAACATTCTCGGGAAGGTATATGACTTTGGAGCGACCTCGGGATCCATTGATGCCGACATTCCATGTCAGCCCTTTAGGGTTTTTGATGATATCGCCATCGATACTTGCTTCCCAGCCCCAGGTTTTAAAAGCGCCTACGTTTAATGTATTCAATACAAAACCGGTGGCATAGCTAAGGCGAAACCCTTTCACAATCTGGTCTTCATTGCGGGTAGTAAAGTAGGTGAAATATGTATTGATTCTATTGTTTAAAAAACGGGCATCAAAGCCTATTTCACGGGCAGTGGTCATTTCAGGACGTAGTTGGGGGTTAGGTCCTGTGTTTCCATATTTCCATCCACCTCCTGTTAAATTAGTAGGTTCTAACTGCGGGTCTATTTCCAAAGGCCCTGCGTCTTTACCTACCTGGGCTATTGAACCTCTAAGCTTGAAAAAGCTTATCGCTTTAATTTCTTTTATTGCTTTAAATTCGGTTAGTATCAAAGAGCCTTCGATAGCTGGGTAGAAATAGGAATTATTGTTTACGGGTAGGGTAGATGACCAGTCGTTACGTCCCCTGAGTGTTACAAATGCCATATTATTATAACCTACTTCGAATTGGCTGGATACGGCTTGTATGCGCCGTTTGGTATTTCTTTGCCTGGAGGTAATAGAACCCGTTTCTGTGTTGTTAATGGATTGAAAATCGGGTATAATATACTTACTACCGCTGGTTGCCAATCTTATTATGCCGTTTTCGAGTTGGTGATAACCTACCTGGCCCGCAAAAGACAATTTATTATTAAAAAACTTATTATTGTAGCCTGCTATAATATTTACTGTAGGATCGGAGAAGTTGGAATGAACGAGGTCGTATCGACCCAGGCCGGCATTTCTTGCTGAATAGTACGGGTGCCAGGAAGTCTCAAATGTTTGCATACCTACATCCCAGCCCACTTGTCCGCGTAAGAACGTATGGACTGTAGGAGTAATGGTAAAAGCCATATTGGACGTAAACCTGTTGGTGCGGTCGAAATTCTTGTTTTTGTTCATTGCAAACAGGGGGTTGAGAAGATCAAGGTCAAGATAGTAGTCAGGCTTTCTCATAAATCCGTCCGGTGTTTGATAATTATTAATGTCGTCCACCATTGGCCATATCATTGCTCTGTAAAGAGGTCCGTCTGTACCTCTTAGAGCCTTATTGTTTTCGGTTCGCGTATATTGTATTGCTGCGTCAAATTTGAGCCACTCTGTAATTTTTGCCTGGCCGGAAAGGCTCAGGTTGAAACGGTCATAATCTGTCATTTTTATAACGCCTTTCTGACCCAGGTATGATACGCCACCCCTAATAGTTGCTTTATCAGTACCTGCTTCAACAGAAAGGTTATGGCGTTGCTGGGTTCCTGTTTGTAAAATGGCAGCAATATTGTCGTATTTTTTCATCGAATCGGGATAAAGACCCCCAAATTTTGCGGTATTATAATAGTTGGTAGTGCCGTAAGAGCCATTGGCATACTTGGTCTGGATATCGGGCCATCCGTATGCTTTGTCCCATTTAAAAAAATTGTTATAGCTTACTCTTCCTCTACCGGCACGTCCCTTTTTAGTGGTAATAATAATGGCTCCGTTAGACGCATCCGAGCCGTATAATGCAGCTGCAGCGGCACCTTTCAGTACAGTAATAGACTCTATGTCTTCGGGATTTACATCATTACCACGGGACGAGTAGTCTTGGTTACGTACAGAGTAGGTTTCGCCTCCCGCCATGCTTATTGGGTCGTAGGTTGAGTTATTCATCGGCACTCCGTCTATCACATACAGCGGCTGGTTATTGCCCGAAATAGAGGTGAGGTTTCTCAGTACAACAGTATTGGAGGCACCGGGCAAACCGCTGGTGGAAGTAACATTAAGGCCCGGTACTCTTCCGGCAAGCGCGGAAATAAATGATTCCCGTCCTGATTCAGCAAGGGTTGAACCATCTACTACCTGGACTGATGAGCCCACTGCCCGACCAATACGTTTCATACCAAATTCTGTTGTTACAACCACTTCTTCTTCTTGCTTTCCCTGTCCTTCAGTCAAAACAACTTCCAATACAGTTTCTTTTCCTAACCTTACAGATTTGCTTTCAAAACCGATGGAACTAAATTCTAAAGTTTGTCCTGGCTCTGCAATAATAGAAAATTTTCCGTTTTCATTAGTAGAAGTTGCTCGGGTAGTACCTTTTACCAGTACAGTAACCCCAGGGATTGGAGTCTTTGGTGCAGATGTAACAACACCGGTTACTGTTTTTGTTTGTGCGAGTGAAAGATATGGAAGGCAACAACTCGCCACCCAAAGCAAGAGTATACTTACAATTGTTTTCCTCATAATCGTGATTTAAAAAAAATATAATTGTTCTGATTGTCTATATTACAGTTACACCAGCCTGCTTAAAAGGGGCCAGTGTTTTGTCCGAAGGATCCAGTTCAGTGATCAGGTAATCGATCTTTTCTATTTTGCACACACTGATGGGCTGGTAGGTCTGCAGTTTTTCCGAGATCGTCATGCAGATTACTTTGGATGCTGAACTTACCATTGCCTTTTTTATCTGAACCACTTCCCAGTCATTGTCCGTAAGGCCATGCTGGGTATCAATAGCATTGGTGCCTAAAAAGCACAGATCGGCATTTACATGACTGATCTTTTGTATCGCTTCAGCACCTACTGTTAGTTTAGAGTCTCTCGATAATTTGTCGCCAATTACTACTACATCGAGTTTAGGATGCGCCATGCAGGCATTAATAACAGGAATGCTCCCTGTCATAATGGTTAATTTTAGCTGCGGAGGAAGGGCTCTGATCAGTTCCAATATGGTAGTACCCCCGCTGGTTAAAATAAACATCCCGCTGTGGATCAGTTGCAACGCTTTGCTAACGATCAGCTTTTTATGCGCCTGCGAATAAACATTCACAGGTGTAAATTGCACTTCGTTAAACGCCATTGATAAGGCACCTCCGTGCACTTTTATAAGCTGGCCCGCTTCCGACAATTCCTGCAGGTCTCTTCTGATGGTATCTTCAGAAACCGCAATTTCATTACACAGATCTACGCTCAACACTTTATTATGAAGATTGAGCTGATGCATGATGTAGGCTTGTCTTTCTTTTTTAAGCAATTATTTACCGTTTTGTTAAAGCTGTCTTAAAGATATAATAGTTTTCCGCAAAAACCTGCAAAAAGCGGAAAAAATTTGCAATTTTTTTTAGAAGCCTCGTTTATGATATTGCAACGAGTTCGCTCCGCAATTACCTGGTATATTGTGATTCGGGATACTTTACCGGACTCCGCTTTAAATGCTTTAATTAGCCAAGCTCTATATACTGCTGCGCCATCCGATCCGTTTTTATTTTAAATGTTAAGGTATAAAACAATGGGAGCGTTTCTTGTAACGCTCCCATTGCATTTCAGTAATATGAAGAATTAGGTTTAAAATCGAACGGAATTAGCTTCTATCATTGGCAGGTTGTTGAGGCGTCTTGAACTCTTTTATCGCATTACGGATTTTTTTACCAGCCGGGGTTTTGTGAAAGACTACCATTGGCATACAAAGCAATTTGCCCAGTGGGGATCGCAGATAAATAATTTTTGGGATCAATAAATGCTCGTGATGCGGTAGCCGCATAAACTCTTAAATAACCATCAGTACTCAATGTTATTCTGGGGTTGGCAGGAACTTTTGCTCCCAGAAAAATATCTGGATTTTTTGAATTATCCATATACCATCCTTTCTTCCACCGCATTAAATCATCGAACCTAAATCCGTCCATCATTAACTCAGTTCTTCTCTCACGTCGCAATTCCCAAATAATCGATGAAATGTCGTTGTCTTTTTTAGTATCTGTGAAAGCCACTCCATTAACAGCTGTTCCATTGATGCCAACTAACTGCAATGCAGCCACGCCGGCACGGGCTCTTAATAAATTAACAGATTTGTCCAGATCAGCTTGTACCAATGTGTATTTACCTAATTCACTTAGTTCTGCACATGCTTCGACATAATTTAAGTACACTTCAGGTAAACCAAAAAGAGGTGCATCTGTTGAATTTAGTGGTGCTAATTGATTGGGATCTAAAGGCTGCAAGAATTTAGTAGGTCTATAACCTGTGCTTGAGCTAAATCCGTTCCATAAATTACCCTGATACATTAAAACGGTATCGATTGTTGCCAGCAGACGCTTATCTCTATTGGTCCGAAGATCTTTTATATTAGCGTCACCTTTATAATTTGGAGAAATTGTAATGGGCAATCCATCTGTTGCAAGGTATGTTTCGACAGCGTTTTTTGTTAATCCGCTCATTACAGTAGAGCTATTCGTATATCCGATTACCGAATGCGATAAAAAGCCCGGGGCATATTGCTTGTACATGATCACCTGCTTGTTGGTACTTAGATCCAGAGAATTGTACGTGGTTTGATAATCGGGATTTAGTACATAGCCTGCTCCCATAAGTTGAGTGGCCGCATCTTTCGATGCTTGCAGATATATGTCGGAATTAGGTAAATTCAGCTCTGTGTGATATTTTCTATATGTACCTTCATATAAGCCAACCCGCGACAAAAAAGCCAAGGCAATATTTTTATTGACTGTATTGGCCAAATCCACGGTTCGAAGATTGGCTACGGCAAAATTAAGATCGGCTAATACACTATCCATAACAAGAGCACGAGGATCATGACCTTTATAAATCAAAGAAGTATCCGGTAAGTCCAATGAACGATTAATAAACGGTACTCCTCCAAAAGTTTTAACCAAGTTGAAATAAGTATACGCCCGAAAAAATTTTGCAACGCCTTTCCAATGATTTTTTGATGCATCATCAATAGGAACATCATCTATCCTTTCTAACATAATATTAGCCTTTCTTACCCAGTAGAAATTCCAGGCAGCATTGCTGGCGGCGGCATTTTGTGGGAAGGTTTGTAATGCAGAAGCGTCCTGATCATCTGTAAAAGATGAAAAATAAAAATCTCCCGAGGCTCCGGTACCATATCCTGTGAACAGGTTATAGAATTCCCAGTTATAGGTTCTTAAAGAGTTTTCACTCTTCCAAAAGTCATTATCGCTGAAGCTGTCGAGGGGAACTTTATCTACAAATTTTTTACATCCTTCCAAAAAAAATCCGGTAATAAAAATCAAGATTATATTAAGAAATGTTTTCATTTTGTTTAGTTTTTAGCTTATTGGAAATTTATTTGCAGGCCAAATGAAAAGGTTTTGGCAATGGGCCACGTTCTGCCGGTAAAGCCGCCACCAGTTGTTGACGCGGCATCAAAGGCTTCAGGATCAATTGGTAGATTTTTATCTTTTACAGTAAAAAGATTTTCTCCGCTTAAGTAAAATCTGCATTTCTGGATATGATACTTTGATAAAAACGCCTTTGGTAAAGTGTATCCCAATGTCAGGTTTTTCAACCTGCCGTAGGCAAGATTCAACAAGTATTTTGTTTGGGGATAAAAATTGTTCGAACCTCCACTTAATCCCGCTATCGTTCCTGCAGCACCGTTGCCAACATATGGATTGGGAAAACGTGCGTTTACATTACTCTCCGTCCAAAAGTCTGTTTGGTTAGCGTACAAGATATCGGAACCCTGATACATAGGTATTATCACATTACCAATACCCCATAAATTCCGTTTACCAACACCCTGGGCAAAAACATCTATATCAAAGCTCTTATATGCAGCGCCAATTCTAAAAGTGAAATTGTACCTGGGCTGCGAATTGCCAATAACTTTTAAATCTCCATGATCTGTAGCAGATGCTTTTCCACCATTTATTATTCCATCACCATTAAGGTCTTTATACTTGATATCACCCGGGCCAAAAGCAAAATTGTTGGTGCTGCCTATTAAGGATGCCTGGCTGGGAACGCCGTTGGCATAAATCAGCTTTCCGTTAGGATCCGTTGTAAAATCAGAAGAAGTAAAATATCTATCAGTTTCAAACCCCCAGATATCGCCATATACGGCACCCGAATAATAATTGCCAATAAGCTGAGAAGGATTATACCATTTGGTAACAACGGCCCTGCTGTCCGCAAAACCTAACATGGTGTAAAGGGCCAAATCTTTATTGACTGGAAAATTCCCGTTAATAGTAATCTCGTAGCCTCGCGAACGGAGCTCCCCGTCATTGCGTCTGGGGTTTAATTGCGCAGAAGTACCAAATGTGCCAGGCAGTGTAACGGTGGTTATCATATTACTTGTAGTTCTTTGAAACCAGTCAAAAGTCACGCTAAGCATATTGTTTTTTAAAAAACTCATATCAGTTCCAATATCCAGAGTCTGTACTTTTTCCCATGTTAATGAACTGGGAACAGACAACGGAGGAGTTACTCCCTGAACATAATTCCCATTATACATCCAACTTGCCTGAGTGGGATACATTGTTGGTATAAAAAATTGGCCACCTACATCCTGGTTCCCTATACTACCCAGGGAAGCCCTTATTTTCCATTCCTTTAATACGGGCTTTACAAAATCCATAAATTCTTCTTTGGTAATCATATACCCGGCAGAAGCACCCGAAAAAAAGGCCCACCTGTCATTAACAGGAAATGAAGATGATCCATCGTATCGACCCATTAATTCTAAAAGATATTTACCCTGATAGTCATAATTTAAACGTCCGAAATAGCCGGCATAAGCTCTGTTCCCGTGATTGCCTGTGGCAAATTGATCGCCGGTCGCAAGAGGTAATTCACCTTTGGCAGGGTCTAACAGATTTCTTCTTGAGGCCGTGAAACCTAAATTTTCATATTCCTCCGCATTAATGCCGGTTGTTGCCTTAAAATGATGTTTGTTCCATCTGTTTTCGTAAGTCAAAAATGCATTAAATGTATTTTGCCGGTATCTGTTTGCTGTGTAAGAGGCAACATTTTGAGCGGCTGTTGTAACATCTTGTAATGGCATATTGGCACTCCAGAAATTCCATAACATAACAGGTCCGCCAACTTCATGATTTAATACGTTATCTTTTCCGATAGTATAATTAAGATCAAGATCAAGGTGTTTGCTTATTTTCAAACGTGTTGTCAAATCTACGCGCGTGTAATTATCTTTAGTATAAGCTTGTTGTGCATTTGCCATGAGGCCTGGTACATTTCTGAAATAATTTCCCTGGTATGTACCATAGGGCCAATATGCCCCCCAACGCCACATATAATAAAAGTAGTCCTGATATTGGTATGGATAGGTGTATTCAAAATTGCGGTAGAGCATTTTTAGACCAACGGTCCACCATTTGGTAATATCAACATTGACTCCACCGGTAATATTGTATTTTTTAATGTTGTCGGGATTTATCTTAAGCATTCCCCCCTGATTATTA
>JBCNOR010000011.1:0-22016 GCA_039593785.1 Niabella sp.
CCAGCAATATGCCAACAGGAGGGTTGTCTGTTGATTCACAGACTTCCTTCTTGAAAAAATTCAGATAGGTGTTGAGCTGGCTGATATCACCATGCTCAAACTCTCCGATCTTTAATTCCAATAAAACATGACATTTTAAAATACGATGATAAAATACCAGGTCAACAAAATAATGCTTTTGTCCAATGAGTATTTTCTTTTGTCTTCCTTCCAGGCAAAAGCCATTACCCATTTCCAAAATAAAACCTTGCAAGTTATCTAATAATGCCGCTTCCAGATCAGATTCTTCAACAATATCTTTTGCCGGCAATCCTAAGAATTCAAAGGCATAAATATTCTTAACGATATCGGAAGGCTCCTGTGGTGTTACCTTTTTTCGTATAGTTGCCGATAGCTTTCGGGGCTGTGATGATAAGCTACTTCTTTCAAAGTACAGGCTGTTTATTTGCCGTTTTAGTTCTCTTACTCCCCATATCCCTTTTATAGCTTCCACCTCATAAAAGCTGCGTTTTAAGGGGTCTTCAATTTTTATTAATTCAGCTATATGTGAAAAGGATAAGTTAGATAATATCTTATTAGCGACAAAGGGTACAGTTTTAGGTGACTCAGCTTTTTTAGATTTTTGGGACACTGTCCCAAAAATTTCCGATGCTAATAAATGAGATTCTTGGGACAGCGTCCCAAGAATTTGAGGATACACTAAATAGAACTGCCTGCACCTGGATAACTCAGGAGCTGTAAGCCCGCGTATAGCAAGCTTTGCAGCCATTTTATCCAGAAGGTTTTTACCATACGCTGCCCTGCCTTTGCCATTTTGCTCAAACTCTACAATGTAATAACCGATAAGATAATTTCTTATGGTTAATGCCTGATTTACCGCACCCGCAGCTTTAGACTGAAGTTGCTGATGTGTAAAGGAAACGGCTTTTATAAGTTGTGCAAAATTGTTCATAAGGGAGCATTATTTTTTCAACAGCTCACTCAATACGGCTTGTGCTGCCCACACCCTGTTGCCGGCTTCCTGGGTAACGATGCTGTTAGGGCTGTCCAATATTTCATCGCTCAGCTCTACGTTTCTGCGTACGGGCAGGCAATGCATTACTTTAGCCCCGCCATTTGCGGGGTTGGTAAGCTTTAGTTTTTCCTGTGTCAGCATCCACTCGGGTTCGTTACTGTAAATCTTCCCGTAATCATTATAGGTGCTCCAGTTTTTTACATACACATAATCAGCATCTTTCAGTGCTTCGTCCTGGTCGTAAATAATGGGCGCATTGCCGGTGAATTTTTGATCCAGTTCATAGTCTTCCGGGTGCGTTACCACAAAATCTACTTCACCCCATTCCGTCATCCATTGTGCGAAGCTGTTAGCCACACATTGTGGCAATGGCTTTACATGCGGAGCCCAGGTTAATACTACTTTAGGTTTACGTTGCTCCTTAAATGTTTCTTTAATGGTGATTACATCGGTAAGGCTTTGTAAAGGATGGAGCGTAGCGCTCTCCAGGCTTACTACGGGTAAGCCGGCATATTTAATAAACTGGTTGATGTATAATTCGCTGTAATCATCTTCTTTATTAACTAAAGATGGAAATGTACGAATAGCAAGTATATCAAAATACTTTCCAAAAATAGGCGCGGCGTCTTTCACATGTTCCACTGTTGTTCCGCTCATGATAGCTTCCTCTTCAAATTCTAATTGCCAGCCTTCATTCCCTACATTAAATACAATCGCCTCCATGCCCAGGTTCTGCGCCGCAATCTGAGTGCTTAAGCGGGTACGCATACTTGGGTTCAGGAACAGGCATCCGATGCGTTTACCTTCTCCCAGTTTTTTATCAGTTAAAGGATCTGCTTTATAAGCAAGTGCTTTCGCTGCCAATGCGTTGATGTCGGTAACATCTAATGCACTGATAAATGTGTTGCCTTTTAAAAGTGACATGATTGTATGGATAAAGTTTTAATATACTAATACTTATAAAAAATAATGGTTCGTGTATGTGCACGAACCATTGTAATATTCTCCGATGTATGCACAAAAGTACAAGAGTGCGACGCCCGCCTGTACCGAACGGGCCGGCAAGACCGTTGATAGCAACACCAGCGATCGCTACATAAGTTTTAATCTGCTGCTACAGCAAACGCCTCAATCTCTTCTTTTATAGCATCAATAAACTGCTCGGCATCTTTCTTTTTCAAAGCCAGCGACGGAAGCAGCCTGATTACATTGGGCTTCGCCTCGCCTGTGAAGATCTTCTGATTCGTCAGCAGGTTTTTCTTCAAAGCTGCAATTTCTTCGGGCACATCAAAACCGATCATTAATCCGCGTCCGCGCACATTTTGTACTTCCGGGATGGCATTTAATTCGTCGCGCAGGTATTTCCCGGTCATTACGGCATTGCCCATCAGTTTTTCTTCCTTCATCACTTCCAAAACTGCCATAGCAGCGGCACAAGCCAGGTGGTTGCCACCAAAGGTGGTACCTAATTGAAAATGTTTAGGCTTGATATGAGGCGCAATGATGATACCACCAATAGGAAACCCGTTACCCATGCCCTTAGCCATTGAGTAAATATCGGCATTCACTCCTGCAAAGTCGTGGCTAAAGAACTTACCGGTACGGCCGTAACCGCATTGCACCGCATCTGCTATATATACTGCGCCGTATTTGTCGCACAAAGACCTGATCAATTGTAAAAAGGATTCACTGGCAACATTGATGCCGCCTACGCCCTGTATACCTTCGATGATCACCGCGGCTATCTCCTTACCGTGTTTTGCAAAATGAACAGCCAATGCTTCTTCGTCGTTAAATGGCAGAAAATCTACATTGCTGGTTTCATTTACTGGTGCTACGTAATTTTTATTATCTGTTGCAGCTACAGCCAGCGAAGTGCGTCCGTGAAAGGCTTTGCTGAAAGCCACTATTTTTTTCCGGCCGGTATGAAAGGATGCCATCTTCAATGCGTTCTCATTTGCTTCAGCGCCGGAGTTGCATAAAAAGAGGTTGTAATCTCCTTTTCCCGATACTTCACCCAGTTTTTTAGCCAGGTCTGCCTGCAGGGGATTTTGAATAGAGTTAGAATAGAATGCGATTTTTTCCAGCTGCTCTTCAATGCGTCGCACCCAGTGAGGATGTGTATGGCCAATGCTGATAACAGCGTGCCCGCCATAAAGGTCTAAATACTGGTTGCCTTCACTATCCCAAACATAAGAGCCTTTAGCTTTGGTGATAGTTACATCGTTGAGGGGATAAACATCAAATAAGTTCATTCTTTCCTGTAAATTGAAATAAAAAAAATTGCCCCCGGCACAAGCGGGGGCAACGAAATTACTTAAAATATTAATGGGTATCCCATAAAATTATTGTGAAACCCGGCAGTTCTGCCTAGTTCAACATTCCCGGTTCTTTTACAATCTGGGCTTTTTTCTCCAATTGAATGGCTTCCCATCCGCCCAGTACCACCCGCAGATTGTGAATGTCCTGCTTTTTTAAGACCGTTGCAGCTAAAAATGCTTCATCGTCATTTTCTCCTACAATATATAAATTATCGTTTTCCTCGATTGCAGCAATTCTTAGCGGGTCATTTATTTGAGCTAATGGCAGGCTTACAGCATCTTTTAAATGGCCATTACCAAAATTAACGGCGGGGCGAATATCCATGATCACCAGGTTTTCATCAAATGGAATATCCATGATCAATTCATCTACCTCCACATCAATGATCAGGTCAACAGCTCCGCCGGCTTTTTCCCAGGCGTCAAATCCTCCTTCCAGGTATCCTTTTACCCAGCTATTGGAGCCATTGGGCAATTGTTGTAGAAAAGGCTCGAAGTCCTGAACGGCATCACCCACCAATAAAACAGGACTAAAGCCTGAACTGAGCGAGAACCCGGAAAGCGTACCGATTTGAGCACCAAAAATGGCGGGGGAACAGAGTGAAATACTGCCCTTTACAAAACCCTGCTTCAACAATTCAGTATTTCTGATATCAATGATTGTAAGTCCCTGTTCTGCTAATTGGCTAAACGCTTCAATGCCGAGTGCTGTCATGCCGCGAAAATATGGTGAAAAATTAGGATAAAAGCTCCCCAACAAATTTGTTAAGGTCTTTCATGCGTTGGGTATTTACCGTATAATAAATAAATTTCCCATCGCGTTCAGTTTTAACAAAGTCTGCTTTACGCAGAATTGCCAGGTGCTGAGACGCTACTGATTGTTCAATTCTTAATTTTACATAAATTTCAGTAACGGTTACTTTCTCCTGATTATCAATCAGTTTAAGTATTTGTTGTCTTAATTTGTGATTAAAAGCCCGCAGAATTAATGCTGCTTTTTTTATGGCCAGGGTATCTAGAGTTAATTCTTCTCCGGGGCTTTCCTTTACCCCAAATGAAATGTGATAATTGCTCATTTAAATGATCGTGTTTAGAGGGTTTAAAAATACCAGCTTAAAAATGATTTATTGCAATGCTATTTATATTTCTTTTTTAGATATATATACATCTTTAACGTAATATGGTTCACAATATGCAACATCTGAGAAATTTTTTTCCTGATAATTTTTAAGAGACAGGGCTACCATATTCCGCGCATCAATGTTACGCGTCACTATTTCAGCGTTAACATGGTCTTTTACCAGTGGTCTGAACTTCTCACTACCGTTGCCGGTGAATATAATATGATCTTCTTTTAAGATATCTGAAAAACTGTCCTCATTTAGTATTGTGGCAAAGGGCTCTTTTACCAGAGTTAAGTTTTTATCAAATAGCGCAGTAAACACTTCCATACGGCGCGCATCAATCATTGGGCAAATATAACGTTTGGCTTCTAACTCTACTGCCGCAGCAATAATTTGTAGGGTATTGATGCAAATTAAAGGCTTGTTTAATGCGTAGCAAAGGCCTTTTGCGGTTGAAAGGCCAATTCTTAAACCGGTGTAGGAGCCTGGACCATTGCTTACCGCTACTGCATCCAGCTCACGGAAGTCCAAGCCATTTTGTTGAAAAGAATGGTGAATGGCCTCGTGCAGCCAACCGGCTTGTTCATTCCTGCTTTCTGTCATTTCAAAGGCGATCACCGCGTTATTCCTGCTGATGCAGAAGGACCCTTTATCAATTGCCGTATCTATATTTAAAAAAAGCATTCCTGCAAAAAAAATGAATATTGTTTAAAATATGTCTTAATTACATTTAAAGTTTTAAAAACTGCGCAAAAGCTTATAGAAATTGTTTATTTAATGGTTCTTTTGTACACTTGCAAAGCTTCTTTCAATTAATATTTTATGGAAAAGAAAATAATAACTACAGCTAATGCCCCTGCACCCATTGGCCCTTATAATCAGGCTGTTTTCGCCGGGGACACCTTATATATATCCGGGCAAATCCCCATTGATCCCTCCACCGGCGAGCTCAATAATGCTACTTTGCAGGATGAGACCCACCAGTGTATGAAAAACCTGCAGGCTATCTTAACTGAAGCAGGGCTTCATTTCTCCAACGTGATTAAAACCACCATTTTTATAACAGACATGAAGCGGTTTGCCGAGATCAACGAGGTTTACGGGCAGTACTTTACCGACAATTTTCCTGCCAGAGAAACGGTACAGGTATCGGCTTTGCCTAAGTTTGTGAATGTAGAAATCAGCATGATAGCGGTACGATAGCTGTAAGTTGACAGAGGACAGTTGTTAGTTATAAGTACCAGTCAACTATCAACTGCGAACTGTCACCTTTCGTCCCCTTTGTCAGCCCTTCGTAAAATTAAAGAACCCAAGCTGGGAACTTCGTACCTTTGTGCCCCAATTTTTGAGGCATGAACAGAACACAGGAAGTTTTAAAGGATGTAGTTATCAAATTTGCGGGTGACAGTGGCGATGGAATGCAGCTTACGGGCACCCAATTTACTACCAATACCGCTTTACTAGGCGCAGATCTTTCCACTTTTCCCGATTTCCCGGCAGAAATAAGAGCCCCGCAGGGTACTATTCCCGGGGTGAGTGGTTTCCAGCTACGTTTTTCATCAGATCATATATATACCCCTGGCGATGAGTGCGATGTGCTGGTAGCGATGAACGCTGCGGCATTGAAAGCCAATCTTAAAGGTTTAAAAAAAGGCGGACGGATCATCGCCAACACAGATGGCTTTGACTCTAAAAACCTGCGTCTGGCCAATTATCCTGATGGGGTGAATCCAATAGAAAATGGTAGCCTGGAAGGATATGAGCTTATTAAAATAGATGTAACCAAGCTCACCCGAGAGGCGCTGAAAGAGTTTACCCTGGGTACCAAGGAAAAAGATCGTGCAAAAAATATGTTCATCCTTGGCTTCTTGTACTGGATGTACAACCGGGATATGGAGAACACGATCAGCTTTTTAACGGAGAAGTTTGGTAAAAAGCAGGATATTTTAGAGAGCAATATCAAAGCCTTAAAAGCCGGTTACAATTACGGCGATACTACCGAAACATTTACCACTACTTATAAGGTTGAAAAAGCGAGGATCGACCCCGGAACCTACCGTTCCATTATGGGTAACCAATCGCTGGCGCTGGGTTTAATTGCGGCTTCTACCAAGAGCGGGCTGCCGATGTTCCTGGGCACTTACCCTATTACACCTGCCAGTGATATCCTGCACGAACTAAGCCGTCACAAGAATTTTGGTATTCGTACTTTCCAGGCAGAAGATGAGATCGCTGCTATTACCGCAGCTATAGGCGCTTCTTACGGCGGCGCCCTCGGTGTTACCACAACTTCTGGTCCGGGTATGGCATTGAAAGCAGAGGCTATGGGCCTGGCAGTGATGCTCGAAATTCCTTTGGTGATTATAAATGTGCAGCGTGGCGGACCTTCAACCGGGTTGCCTACCAAAACCGAACAATCGGATTTGCTACAGGCTTACTACGGCAGAAACGGGGAATGCCCCATGCCGGTAATTGCGGCCAGCAGCCCTGCTGACTGTTTCGATGCGGTTTACGAAGCCGTTAAAATAAGCGTACAACACATGACGCCGGTTATCTTCCTCAGCGATGGATATATTGCCAACGGAGCAGAGCCCTGGCGTTTCCCAACAGAAGAAACGTTAGCTCCTATTCATGTAAAGTTCAAAACAGAGCTATGGGATCATGAAGATAAATTTCAGCCTTACTTAAGGGACGAAAACCTGGTGCGCCCATGGGCAGTGCCTGGTACGCCCGGACTGGAACACAGGATTGGCGGTATTGAAAAACAAAACATAACCGGTAATATCAGCTACGATCCTGAGAACCACCAAACCATGGTGAAGATCCGCCAGGAAAAAGTAGACAAGATTGCAGAACATATACCTGATCAAAAAATTGACAGCGGTGCGGATAAAGGTAAAGTGCTGGTAATTGGCTGGGGTTCTACCTATGGCGCTATTAAATCTGCAGTAGCTGAATTACAGGCGCAGGGTAAAAGTGTCAGCCACGCGCACTTACGTCATATACGTCCGTTTCCTAAAAACCTGGGCGAAATCATCCGCAATTTTGAGCATGTGGTGATCCCTGAGATCAATAACGGCCAGCTGATTAAAATTATCCGCGACCAGTATTTGGTAGATGCCAAAGGCTATCATAAGATCATGGGTGTACCTATTACCAAACATGAGCTGGTAGAAGAGCTGGATAAATATTTTGTGGTAGAGCAGGTGGTGTAAGAAAAATGATCATTCCTATCAATATATTGGCAGCAGGCCACGGTTTAAACCGTGGCCTGCTTTTATCGTTAGGCACAAGACTGCAGGGGAAAATGACTATCCAAACTTTGAGACATTTTATTCAGTGATGCCTTCCAGCTTTAATAAAAACGCATAACGCAACGCATCTTCTTTTAAATAATCAAACCGGCCCGATGCCCCGCCATGGCCATAATCCATATTGGTACGCAGGAAGATCACGCTATTGTTGGTTTTTAGGTCACGCAGCTTGGGTACCCATTTAGCCGGCTCAAAATATTGTACCTGGCTATCATGCAGCCCCGTTGTGGCCAGTATATTGGGATAAGCTTTCTTTTCAATATTCTCATAGGGAGAATAAGACTTCATGTACAAATAAGGTTCTTTACTGGTTTCAGGAT
The DNA here is from genome assembly GCA_039593785.1 of Niabella sp. Lineage (GTDB taxonomy): Bacteria > Bacteroidota > Bacteroidia > Chitinophagales > Chitinophagaceae > Niabella. The sequence continues at coordinate 8,095 of JBCNOR010000011.1, forward strand.
TACCCCATTGATCGTACTCATTAGTGGTAAGCGGTATGGTTGGATCGAGCATCGTGTTCACCACATCCACAAAAGGCACATCTGCAATAATACCGTTGAACAGCTCGCCGCCCATATTGGCCACAGCACCCATCAATAAGCCTCCCGCGCTGCCGCCATTGGCATATAAATGCGCTGGCGAAGTATATTTTTCTTTTATAAGATAAGAGGCGCAATCGATAAAATCTGTGAAGGTGTTTTTCTTCTTCATCAACCGGCCATCTTCGTACCATTGACGGCCCATTTCCTGTCCGCCTCTTATATGCGCAATGCCGTAAGCAAAGCCCCGGTTCATCAGGCTCACCAGGGTGGCATTGAAATAGGTAGGATAAGAAAACCCGTAGCTACCATAACCGATCAGTAAAAACGGTTGCGTACCATCTTTTTTAAATCCTTTTTTATAGGCAATAGATAAAGGGACTTTCGATCCATCCCGGGCAGTTACATACACTCTTTCGGTAGTGTACTCGTCTTTATTATAACCGCTGGGTATTTCCTGCTGCTTTAGTAATGTTTTTTGCCCGGTTGCCAAATCATAATCATAAACACTATTGGGCGTTACCGGCGAGCTATAGCTATACCTGAGCTGAGTAGCGTTATAGTCTGCATTAGAAGAGAAGGAGGCTGTATAAACAGCGTCTTCAAAAGGGATTAATTTATTTTCTTTACCCTCTTTAGATAATACCTGAAACTGGTCCAGGCCATTTTTCTTGGACTTTACGATCACAAAACCTTTAGTCAGGGCTATTTCTTCCACCAATACATCCGGGCGATGCGGCACATAGTCCTTCCAATGCGATACACCTGTTGCATTGAATGGCGTAGTAGATACTTTAAAGTTCAGTGCTTGGTTATTATTAACGATATAGAACTGTTCGGTATCAGCATCTACTTCATACAATACGCTATCCATTCTTTCCTGGAAAACATTGAAGTTGCCGGATGGCTGATTGGCCGCCAGGTAACGGATCTCCGAATTGGTAAAATTGCCCGAGCTGATCAGGATAAAATTATCTGCTTTGGTTTTGCTAAGTCCCAGGTAGTTATTGTTGCTTTTTTCTTCATATACCAACACATCGCCCGACGCTGGTTCATTAATGGTATGACGCCATACTTTTTCAGATAAAAGCGTGAGCGGGTTATTGGAGATGTAGAATATGGTTTTATTATCCGCCGCCCATACATAATCGGAGCTCGTATTGGCAATGCCTTGTGGGGTTATATCACCGGTGGCGAGGTTTTTAACCATTACCGTATATTGCCTGCGACTTACCGTGTCTTCTCCAAAAACCAGCCAGTTATTATCAGGACTCACGGCAGCACCGGCTATGGAGTAGTAGGCATGCTTTTCGGCCATGGCATCCACATCCAGCAGTATTTCTTCAGGTGCAGATAAACTGCCTTTTTTCCGGCAGAGCTTGTAATATTGTTTACCTGTTTCCGTACGGCGATAATAAAAATAACCGTTCTTAAAATAAGGCACCATTTGGTCCTGCTCTTTAATGCGCCCGCGCATTTCCTTAAAAAGCTTTTCCTGTAGTGCTTTCGTATCAGCCATCATATCGTCCAGGTACTGGTTCTCCGATTCAATGTATTGAACTACCTCGTTGCTATCGGGCCCTTTTTTAAAGTAATCGATCATCCAGTAATAATCATCATTTACCTGTTCTCCATGTATATCTCTTATATGCGCTTTTTTAGCGGGAACAGGATGTTGTATGTCAGGCCATTTAACAGCGGTCATTTGTGCACTTGCTTTTTGTAAATAAAATAAGGCTATAAAAGTAACTAATATAAAATGAGCCTGTTTCATGTATTGTTTTTTTATTATGAAATGATACTGGTTCACTATTCTAAATATAATTTATTTTAAAGGATGTAATAACGGATAGCTAGAATTGGGGATCAGTACCAGGCTATAGTTTGCACCAATATTTTTAACTTCAATAGTTGAATGGTGCAGGAAGTAATTGGATAATAAAACCGGAAAATTAAACTAAAGCCCGCTATAATGGCAACACCTAAAATCACCGTTCAGGACTTTACCAATAGTCCTAAGGTACAGAACCATCTAAAAAAGCTGAGGGATGCTTTTGGCCCCAACGGCAAGCCTTTTGTAGTATCCGATGTGTTGGATGCGGAAGGACATCAATATGTAAACCTGGTGCAAAAAGGAGGTGGTGTATTGGGCGTAGCCCTCGTTGGGTATACCTATGTTTTGGAGCAAATGGGTATCCGTTTTTTGAGAATGGCAGGCACCAGCGCGGGGGCTATTAATACAGCCATGTTAACCGTTATTGGTAAAAAGCAGGAAGAGAAATCAGGGCGTGTGTTGGATGCCATTACTAACCTTAATTTTTTTGACCTGGTAGACGGGCATCCTGCTGCCCGCTGGATCATTAAAAGATTTATTACCCACAAGAGATATTTTCAGCGGGTACGTAATGTGGCCATTGGTATTATTGCCTTGTTCGCCCTGTTGCTGGTGGGAAGTATGGTGTCGTTGATACTCGTGCAAAAAAATGAGGGCTTACTTAACCTGAGCCGCTCTTTGTTATTTGCCCTTGTAGTAGTAATGATTGTTATTGGAGAACTGGTTCATTATATTTTAAAACTCATCCGTAAATTTAAAACTGCTGGCTATGGTATCAATCCCGGTTATTTTTTTTATAACTGGATTGAAAAGCAAATGCGGGATAATGGTGTATTGAATACTACCGACCTGGTTAATAAGGCCGCACAGGATATTCCCGGTTTGCGCCTGAGGCACGATCATCCGCAGGGAGTGGCAGATCTGAAAGGAGATATTACATTGATCACTTCAGAACTGGTTACCCAAAATAAAATTGAGTTTCCAGCCATGGCGGGGTTGTTTCGTAGTAAAGGAAAAGACGACCTGCATCCTGCGGGCTTTGTGCGGGCCTCCATGTCTATCCCTATGTTTTTTGAATCTTATTTTATAAAAGATATTCCCTGTCATCTGCCCGAAATCAGGCAACAATGGAAGGATGTTTTTGATGAAGATGATCCGCCCTCCGTAGCCCGTTTTGTAGATGGTGGTATCCTCTCTAACTTCCCCATAAATATCTTTTATAATCCAAAAGTTACGGTTCCACGGCTACCTTCTTTTGGCATCGACCTGGACGACTCCGCCCCGGAGGACAAATCCAAGCATGCCGATAGCTGGACGATCATGGGTTATTTTGGCCGTATTTTTAATACCATCCGCAATTACTACGATAAGGATTTCCAGTTGAAGAACAAAGTGTATTCAAAGGGAATAGGGTCTATACCTTTAGCAGAGTACAACTGGCTTAACTTTTTTATTACCGATGCTGAAAAGCTGGCCATGTTTGAAAGAGGGGCTGAAGCTGCCACGAATTTCCTTTTACAGTTTAACTGGGAGGAATATAAAGACGACCGGGCGTTTATGCAGGCCACTATTGAAGGGAATAAGGGGTGACGGGCTACATAAGAGTCTAATTTACCGCCAGGGCGCGAAGCCGCAAAGTTTCTTTAGAAGTAATAATATCGCATCCTTTGCGCCCTCGCATCCTTGCGGTTAGACTTCATGTATATGATTTAAATATGTCATGCTTCTTTACCTCGGAATTTCCAATTGCGTGCTGATGGCAATACGGTTCCAGGCATTAATGGTTACCACCGCCATAATGATCTGGGCTATATAATTTTTATCAAAGAATTGTAAAGCCTGCTGGTAGCTGGCATCAGACAACCCATGCTGGTGAATCAGGGTCATTTCTTCTGTGATGGCCAGTATTGCTTTTTCTTCTGCAGAAAAAAGATCTGTTTCGCGCCATGCATTCAGCAGGAAAATGCGCTGGTTGGTTTCCCCATTCTTTAAAGCATCTTTGGTGTGCATATCAATACAAAAGGCGCAGCCGTTTATTTGCGATGCTCTTATTTTGATCAGCTCCTTATGTGTTTTGGTTAACTGGCTACCGGCCAGGTATCCTTCGAGGGCCATCATAGCTTTATAGCCGGCAGGTTCTGTTTCGTAGATGTTTACTCTTTTTTCCATTTGTTATTATTTAATTGGTCTATACTGAATTTGTAATGATGAATACCTGCAAGCAAATAGCAGGCTGAAGCTCCTACCCATACCGAGTAGTCGAGGGTAGACTTAATACCCAATGCCAGCACCATACTGATTCCAAAAAGTACCAGCAGGCTGCCGGTTAAAAAGGCTACCGGCCTGGTTTTGTAGCCGATTAATAGTAATAAGCCAAAAGCTATTTCTAAAATAGTAGCAACTACAGCAGCAGCTGCCACCAATGCATGTGGTAAAAAGAAAAGTAATTGGCCGGTATAGGCTTCAAAATTGGCCCAGTTACCCCAGGCAGATTGCGCACCCCAGTAGCCAAACCTGTCGGCTACAGCTGAAAACAGGGTGAGGGAGATTGCTATCCTTAAAATGAGCTGTGCCCCGTTGGTATATGAAGTTTTCTGTAACATATTGACACACCGAAGGTCAATATTACAATGCTTCCAAAACTTAAACTGGTTTAAGAAAAGAGGAAAATTTATTGCTGCTGATCTGCAGCTTTAGCTTTTCTTTCCCGCATGGCTGTTTCAAAATCTTCCATAGAGATGGCCTCCTCCGTGGTAAAAGCACCGATGCGGGTACGGCGCAGGCTGCTTAAATAAGCGCCACATCCCAATGCGGCTCCAAAATCATTAGCCAGGCTTCTTATATAAGTACCGGTGGTACATACTACCCTGAAGGATACAATGGGCAATGCAGAAGCATCCACTTCAAATTCCTTAATGGTTATTTTACGGGGCTCCAGCTTTACATCTACGCCTTTCCGCGCCAGCTCATATACCCGCTTGCCATCTATTTTAATGGCCGAATGTATGGGTGGTACCTGGTCAATTTCGCCCAGGAAACGGGCAGTGGCATTCTTTATTTCATCTACAGATAAATGATCGATGGGCTGCATATTTACAGGCTCACTTTCCAGGTCATAGGTGGGTGTGGTGGCGCCTAGGGTAAAAGTTCCTGTGTATTCCTTCTCCTGGGCCATATACTCGTTGATCTTTTTGGTAAACTTACCGGTGCACACAATCAGCAGGCCGCTGGCCAATGGGTCTAATGTACCGGCATGGCCCACTTTCTTAATACGTACCAGGTTACGTATTTTTCTTACCGCATCAAATGAGGTCCAGTCAAGCGGTTTATCAATCAACAATACAGCGCCTTCGGCAAAATCAATAGTTTGTAAATCTTCAGTAGTCATTGTAATAGCAGTGCCGAAATTAATTTGGGGTTACCTGGTTAGTGGCAGATAGTTCCTGCAAAATCTTTTCCAGTCTTGCAGTAAGTGTATCGTAGGGAGTAAAGCCCTCGGCTACCAGATAAAATTTAGTGTCGTTTACCTGTAATAATAATTTAGGAAAGCCCGTTACCTGCAGTTGTGCGCAAAGGGCAAATTCATACCTTGCCTTTTCGGCGTAGGCTGGGTCTTTCAGCTTTTCATAAAAAGCATCTGCAGGTATGTTATACTTTTCCAGCAAATGGCGGTAGGCTTCTCCATCGCTCAGGTCGCGCCCTTCTTCAAACAAGGCTTTTTGAAGATCGGCTGCTATGGCCACTTGCTGCTCGGGTTGATATTCTTTAAAAATGCAAAGGGCTATTGCAGGTGTTAAAGATTCGGGAAACCAATCACTATCATCGGGGTTTTGAATATGCCAGAGATAATCGGCTCCAAATTGCACACCTGCTAGTTCTTCCACTCTATGGTACGCTTCGGCAATATAGCCCGCCATGGCTTTGATAGGCCTGGCAGATTCTTTGGGGATCATGCCCCCGCTTAACACCTCGAAGTGAAAATGATTTTGATACTCAGTGGCTAACAGGCTGATCACTTTACTAAATCCATAGCACCAGCCACAATGCGCATCATAACAATAATAAATAGTCATCCTGCAAAAATAAACCTTGTTGATGAATGGGGCGGCATTCTTATTTAACCGCTAAGGCGCGAAGGCGCTAGGAAAAATGTTTGAAACTATTCCGTACAACAAATATACCTGAGTCTCAATTACCTTGCGTCTTGGCGTCCTGGCGGTTAAAAATTTGTGCTCTTGTCTTCCCTTCTTATTTGCCCAGCTTTGCATCAATCAGTTCCACCAACTTTTTAAATTCGGCTGGCTCATAACCAATAGACTGGTAAATGATAGTACCGTTTTCATCAATCAATATATTGCGCGGAATAGATTGAGTAGCAAACTTGCCGAAAACGCCCCTACCCACATCGGGTAAAATAGGAAAAGTATATTTGAATTTTTCTTTAAAAGGATTCAATACATCCCAGTCTTCCTCGCGGCCAAAAACGAAAAGCGCGAATTTCTCATTTTTGCTATGCTTCTCCCAAACCTGCTTTTGCATTTCGGGTAATTCTTTGCGGCAGGGCGGGCACCAGGTAGCAAATAAATTGATCAGTACAAGTTTGCCTTTATAATCGGCAATGCTTACAGTCTTGCCCTTTTCTATTTCAAAAGTAAAAGCTGGCACCTTATCGCCGGTTTTTATTAAAGAACCGTCTCCATCAGCCTGAGCAAAGCTGGCTAAGCCGCCCAGCAACATCATAGCTACTACAGTGATCCATCTTTTCATACATGTTATTTTACCGGGGGAAAAATATTGTCATTTTAGTGCTTTTATTAACAGCCGCGATCATCATTTTGTTTACAGGTCAGAATAAGGTTGCGCTTTCAGGTAATTGATCTCGATACGCGATACATTATCCTGGTAGGCAGGGTCCACTTTAAGCTTATTCCACGCGGCATTGCTGCTAAAATTTTTCCAGTTGCTATTCCGGGTGTCCATATTAGCGTGGGTGGTCATATACATCAGGTTCGGCATTCTTGACCCGGCTATCACTTCCCCGTAAAATACCGCGTTAAATCCCAGTTTTTTGAAAATATCCACTTCACCGCCTTTATTGAACATTTGCACTTTATTGCGAGCCAGCTTTTCGGTACCACTTTCATAGCTCCGAAGCTCATATACCCTATCGGTTTTTGTATTGGTAAGGCCCGGCTTTTGCAATACCGGCGCATTTACAAAAGCCTTCATTAGAACGGTTTCCATGCGGTCGTATACACCCGCTTTGTTGGGCGCATTCATATAAGCTGCAGCCGCTTGCAGGTAGGCGGCATCGGTACTTAGCTTATCGTTAATGCTGACCCATTGCTCCGGCCCGCGAAAGGCAATCAATATATACATTTTCTTTTGCTTCGCCGTATCGTTAGCCAGGTTACTAAACGCGCCTACCCGGGTAATACCCAGCCGGTGCAGGGTGGGCAACAGGGCTTTTTCAAAATAATCGTTCAATGCAGCTCCCTGCGTAGCCGAATTGTAATGGTAAATAGTGAGCTGATAGTATTCTCTAAGATTTTTCTGCGCAGAGGTTGTTGTAGCGAGAAAAATAAAACAAAGCAGCAGACTATGTTGTAAGCGGATCATGGCAAAAATTGATTTTTAAATGGGCGTTTATAAAACAGCTGTAAATATAATCCATCGGCCGTATAAAATACCGGTGCATGCAGGAGTGCCGGCGAATACATAATTTTGCCGCATGAATATGCTTCCGGGTTTGGATGATACCATCGTGGCGCTGGCAACAGCTCCCGGTGTTAGTGCAATAGGCGTTATAAGGCTGAGTGGCGCCGATGCCATTCATATTGCTGATACAATATTTAGAGGTAAGAATCTTTTAAAACAGGCTTCTCACACCATCCATTTCGGCCATATTGTTTCCGGGGATGAGGTGATTGACGAGGTGGTGATTTCCTTATACCTGGGCAAAAAAAGCTATACCGGCGAAAATACGGTAGAGATCAGCGGGCACGGATCGCCCTATATACTCGGCAAGATCATTGAAGCGGCAGTGGCTGCCGGTGCAAGACTGGCAAGGCCGGGAGAGTTTACCCAGCGTGCTTTTTTAAATGGCAAGCTGGACCTGGCGCAGGCCGAAGCAGTAGCTGATCTCATCGCCGCCAATAGTAAAGCAGCTCAACAAACCGCTTTGAACCAGTTAAGGGGCGGCTTCTCCAGCGATCTGAAAATATTAAGAGATGAGCTGATCAATTTTGCGGCTTTAATAGAGTTGGAGCTGGATTTTAGTGATGAGGATGTGGAGTTTGCCGACCGGGAAAAATTCAGGACCCTGATCCATAACCTAAGATCAAGGGTTACCCACCTGCTCAACTCCTTTAAGCTCGGCAATGCCATTAAAAACGGCATCAGCGTGGCTATTATAGGCAAGCCCAATGCCGGTAAGTCTACTTTGCTCAATGCATTGCTTAACGAGGAGCGGGCTATTGTGAGCGATATTGCAGGAACCACCAGGGATACCATTGAAGAAAGCCTGAACATACGCGGGGTGTTGTTTCGTTTGATCGATACGGCCGGTATTCGTGAGCATAGTACGGATATGATCGAGAACCTGGGCATAGAGCGCAGTAAACAGAATGCAGAAAAAGCGAATATCATCATTCACTTGATAGATGCTACCGATCAAGAAGAGAACGATTTTGATTGGTTGAAACAGTTTGCAGATAAAACCATAACTGTGTTGAATAAGGCAGATGTTGTGCCAGTATCCGGCATCCAATATCAAATAGCTATATCTGCTAAAAAGAAGAACAATATAGAAGCCCTGCAAAATGCTATGTACGAAAAAGCTATCGGTGAAGAAATTAATACCGAAAGCACTATTGTAACCAATGCCCGCCACCACCAGGCGCTTCAAAAAATTATAGAAAGTATTGATGCTATAGAAGAAGGCATGCAAAATAACCTCAGCGGCGATCTGCTCACCATCGATATTCGCCGGGCCCTGCATTACCTGGGCGAGATTACCGGCCAGGTTGAGGTGGACAGGGATATACTGGGGACAATTTTTGGCAAGTTTTGCATTGGCAAGTAGTAAGTTCACACTTTTCTACTATTCATTATTTTTTACAATAGCCGCAGCCACGCTTAGCAACTGCTGCAGGTGGGTAGTAAATATATAAATAGCTACAGGCTTCATATCATCAGCCGCTGATTGGTGAGACAGGGCTGCCGTAGTAAAAATATGCAGCCAGTTTTTCCACTTGGCAGGTGAGGCCTGCCTGAAGAATGCTTTTAAAAAGGGCATGGCATCGTCATATAATGCCGTGTTAGGCTGCTTCCTCTTTCTGTGGTATAGCTGCCTGTCTTTATAAAGCAGGTAAGCGGCTTCTATTAACCTTTCTAATTGTCCGGCATAATGCAGGGCATTACCCGGGCTGCCCCTTCGCCAGCAATATTTTTCTTTGAGTGCTGCCCTGCAGAATGCATCAAAAGCTTTGGCATGCTCGGCGGGATTAGCATAGTTGAAAAACTCTTCTAATGCCGCTACAGGAGATGCTTTCAGCGGATTACTTTTGTAGGGTGCTGTAATGCGGGTTAAGTGGTATCGGTGCTTATTCATAATTAGGTGGTTTTATTGTTTGATGCTTCATGAGTGCCGTCATCCCGTCCAAAGGACTCCTTCGGAGAGCGTAGCGTAGCGCAGCCGAGGGATCTACCCTTGTTAACGACAGTCGTCCTCCTATTCCATCTTTCTCCACCTTTTTCTTGATAAAAAGGTGGAGCCAAAAATCATCCCGATAGCTATCGGGAGTGATGTCTTCGCTAAAAATGAACTGCGTTACGCTAAAATGCCTGAACTCGCTTCGCAGAGCGAGACAGTTACCGGGTTCACGCGGGCTCGGACAGCAGGCATTTTTGACGCTCCACTTCATTCATTTTCTTAACGCTCATACATCAAGGCCGCCTTGGCATCCGTTTGGCTTAAACCTGTTTTAGATGCCATTACTGGTAGGAAGCCTGCGTGCGTAAGCCAGCCTGCGACCGGCAGGCAAATATTCATAGATCAGCGTTCGCCCATAGCGCGGTAGGTACAATGGGGCGAACACACCACTATATTCGCAGATGATAGTAGCGCCCTTCCCGGTCCCGAATGCTTTCGGGATAAGTGCCGCCGGGGGTCTTTTTTTCGTTCTTTTTTGGACAAGCAAAAAAGGACAAAGAAAATTTAACCTTGAAAAGCCAAATCTCAGCATAAAGCTTCAGCCTATTGAAATAAAGGTATCAGGTAAGAGGCTTCAAACATTACTATGGTAACATCTGCGATCCGAAACATGCTGCTTGCACGCAGCGGTGTCATGGTGAGCCTGACGAACCATTAAGCGTAGTGTTGCTTATTACTCCCGGAAACGCCGTAATAATCCGCCCCGCCGCATCCGCAATAACGGTAACCACCTGCGTAGCGCTCCCACAAACATCATAGCCCACAATGCTGCCCGCATCCCAAACCCGTTGCTGGTAGCAGCTTTGCGGCACCGGCTGCGGGGTAGCTGCAAAAGCTTCTTTAATAATGGAAACAATGCGCTCCACGCCAATGGTAAACTTACCCGCGCCGGGGTGGCGGGCCATAGGCGCGTAATGCCGCTCCAGTATATGCGCCAATACTGATGCGCTGAGCCACCAGTTATTACGCAATAGCTTTTTATGCTGTTTAAGTGGTAGCTGGTAAAAGGTATCCTTATACAATTGCTGTAGCCATTGCTCGGTATCGGCAATGAGAAATAAAATACGCAGCCATTGGGCCTCGTTAAAGGGTTGGTGTGGTGTAGGTGTAGTAACGGCGTTCATAACAGGTGGTTTTAAAAGCACCCGCACAAAAAAGGCGTGGCGCTCAACTTACCGCATTAGAGGCCCTCGGAGGCCCGTACACGTTAGGAAGAGCCCACGCCGTAACGTGGGCAATTTACCTATCATCTCGTGTACATTGAAATTTCCGAGGTTCCTAATGCGAGACTCAAAGCAAATGGCTTCAAATATTTTTATGAAGTGATCGCAAATATAAATTCTTTACGAAAGTAAGAATAAAAAACGATATGTGGTATATTGAAACCACATTTATTTTTCCACATAGCTTGACCTTGCTACAAATCAGGATAATGGCTAAAGTAGTAGAAAGCGATTTTTTAGTTCAGTTTGGTAAGCAGCTCGAAAAGTTAAGAAAGAAGAAAGGCCTTAGCTATAGAAAGCTGGCGCAAAACTGCAATATTGATTATAGCAACATAAGTAAAATCGAAAAGGGAACTGAAAAAGCTAACATTACGATGCTAACCCTATTGGAGCTGGCAAAGGGCCTGGAAATACATCCTAAAAAATTATTGGATTTTGATTTTGAGGAGGGGGAGTGATAGTTTCAACAAATTGCTTTATATTATTTTGTGCACTGCTCTAACCTCTAATACCCATTATTCTTTTGTTTTCGAAATTGTCTTCGGTTTGCGTGTATATGTGATATTTCAACGGCAACTTTCATCGTCAGTCACAAGTAATCTGAAATCAATAATCATAAGTATCACATAACTTATTGTACCGACGTCCAGCCAACACTTGCAACACTACTAATTTTGTATACACCCCTATTGGGGCATGCCTAAGCCAATTTGATTTTTATTGAAATGTCAAAAATTAGAGCTTCGAAACAGGATAAAACTTTTTCAAGTTCTACTTCGTATCCATTTGGCATCAGTCGTAAATTATGAAAAATAGTTGACCTCACTTTATAAAGTGCCTCGCCCGTAGGTTTCCTAAAAATCTGCGGCGAAAAAACAAAAGATAAAAATGAATTGCAGGTGTCCTGCAACTCTTGTAATATTATATGATTTAGCCCAGGACATTTTGTTGAAAGTAGCTTGTTTATTCTATCTTTTTCGTTTGTCAGTTTTGCTAACCTTTCCTTAGCATCGTAAAAGTTGCCTGCTTCTAAAAAAGATCTTACAGAAGATTTAAATTCTGATTCAAATATTTTACTGATAAATAGCTCAACTACAGAATACAATAAATGAAATTTAACAAGCGGGTGTTTCTCCAATTTAATCAAACCCTGTATTAAACTGTTTAAATAAGATTTATCATCGCTTAAATATTCTGAAACTGCTTGGAGTTCTATAACTTTTGAAGGAAATGGCTTAGCTATAATATTCGGTTGCTTTAACGAATATAAGCTATTGAAATTTGCTGGTGATAAGAAGGTGTACCCATATTGGCAAAAGAAAAGAAGGTAATCTTCAATGTTAAATGAAGTAAACGCTTTTTCATATGCTCGTAGATATTTGCGATAAATAATGAAAATAATTGTGTTTTCACCATAGATGTCTTCAAGGCTAACTTGTGCACTGTGTTCTTGTTTTGAATATGGAAGGTTTTCTTTATTCTTTAGTAAGATTCGGTAAGCATTATAGCTATACGGAAAGAAGTGCTCGTTATCTGCATAATCATGTTGAGAACTAAGCAGCGCTTGAATTGGGAATAACCATCCAATTCGCATGTTTTGTACTTTTACTTGAAAAATGTCATTAGCGGCAAAATTGTCTTTATGAAAAAGATAAAGGTCAAAGTTATTTTCGGTTGTTTTATACTTATCGTCAGGTTCTAATGGGTATTGGAACTCAATTTCACTATCTGAAAGTTTGTCTTTTGCAATAAATGTCTTGCTCTGCCGGGAGAACCTCAGACGACCTACTTCGAAATCGCCATCATTCAATTGAGAAAAAAAAAGAGCCATATTATAGGAATTCGACTTTATAGTTCTGAAAAGCTTTGTCAATTGATTTTTTTATATTTAAATATGCATCGCCATCGTCATTAAATAGAGCTTTAAAGAAAAAATAAAAATAACGGCGTTGACTATTTCCTATTTTTTTTGATGTTTTTCGAATCGTTTCGAGATTGTTTAATAGTTGTTCAAACGCTTCTTGGGGAGTATCTCCCAATTTTAATTTTCCAATTATTGTTATCAAATAGTCGATGTCTTTCACTTTTTCTACATCTTCAAGAGATCCTATTGCAGCACCAAAGCCTGTAATAACCTGACTTCTCAAAAACAAAGTTTCAACATCTAAAGCAAATGGTTGCGGTACAGTTTCAAAAAACACATCTTCTTCTTCAAGTTCCCATTTTTTTCCTAGTGTAATTATCTTAGAAAGAAAAGTATGATAGGATAGAACAAATGATTGGAAAAGCTCTTTCTTTTGTCCAACTTTTGAAAGTTTTTCTAATGTTTTCACATCTTCGAGAATAGAACCTCTATCAATTGCTAATTCGTCTTTTTCCAGATAAGACTGAAACCCGTCAACAACTTCGCTAAATTTGTACTTTCCCAATTTGATTGTCTTCCCTCCTTCTACTTCTCGAATTATTTCAATACCATCTATCTTATGTTCTCCTAAATAGTCTTGGTAAAGAATTTCAATTTGATGTCGAACAGACATTGGTGTCTGCCCAGTATTTAAAGTCAACATCCGATATAAAATGCCAATCTTGTTGATTCCGATAAAAACTTCAGCACGGAGTGGCCTATGTAAGAACTTAGCCAAAGTTTCTGTGTCTTTTTCCTTTTTTAGCTCTTGTTCTAATTCTATAATTTGATAAGTTCTTTGTAAACCATCTAGAATAAGTAATTTCTTTTGCTCAATTAGAGTGGTGATTTGTTTGTCTGTAATTTTTTCAATTTCTTCTAATTTCTTTTGAGTTCCTACGGCTTCCTTTCTAACTGCGAGAAATACTGGCGGTATTGTACATCCACTTTTAAGGTCGTTTCTTAACAGGGAATAAACACTTTTGGATGACTTTACTTTTTTTCGTTGCAGTTCATTATTTGTCAAGATTTGATTAGCAATAGATAAGTAATCTTTTATTTTAATTTCGATTAAAACATTTAAGGCGTTGATTTTTTTATCGGGTATTCTTGAGAGAATTTTTATCTCCATAACATTAGTTTTGGATGTTAAATTAAGAAAATAAAGTC
>JBCNOR010000110.1:0-11091 GCA_039593785.1 Niabella sp.
AGTTCCGGCTGGCGGGCGGCCGACTCCAGGAACTTACCAGCCATGATGGCCAGACCCAGACCGGCGCCCACTTCCTGCGTTGCCACTACCGGTTTCCTCGTTATTACTTTAAACACTTCCGGCCTTTGTGTATTTATAAACGGATTTTCTTCAACTTCTTCAAAACTTCCTTCCCTGAAAAAATTCTTTACTACCCTGTCTTCGATAGAGTGAAAAGTAATGACAGCAATTCTTCCCCCGGGGTTCAACAACAATACAGACTGCTCCAGCATTTCCTTCAACACCTGTATCTCTTCATTCACTTCCATCCGCAATGCCTGGAACACCTGTGCAAAGTATTTATTAGGATTTCCCTTTACCACCTCTCTTACTGCATTCTTAAATCCATCTATTGTTTTAAGCGATACAACATTGCGAACCGACACAATTGTTTTAGCCAGTGTTTTCGCGTTGGTCACTTCTCCATATTGTTCAAATAGCTTATGCAATTGGGCTTCACCATACTGCTGAAGTATTTCGAATGCCGTCACCGATTGCCTCCTGTCCATCCGCATATCCATATCTGCATTAAACCGGATACTGAACCCGCGATCGGCCTCATCAAACTGGTGGCTGCTTACACCTAAATCTGCCAGGATGCCATCTACTCTGGCCACATCCCGGAGCCTCAAAAAGCGTTGGATATGCCTGAAGTTCTGCTGTATAAAAACAACCCTTTTATCATCAGGTACATTCTTAGCCGCATCACCATCCTGGTCAAAAACATATAGCTTGCCGTTTTCATTCAGCTGCGCCAAAATTGCTGCGGAATGCCCACCACCACCAAACGTACAGTCTACATAAACACCATCAGACTTTATAGCTAACCCTGCTATTGTTTCATGTAAAAGAACCGGTATGTGGTAGTCGGTTGACTGGCTGGCTGGTTGATTAGTTGACAAGTTGATAGGTTGACTGGTTGACAGAGAATCTTTTTGTTGGCCCTCTTTGTTTTTTTTGTTTTTCCCTTTCAACTTATAAACTTTTAAACTGATCAACTAACAGACCCCATTACCACGCTTGCCAGGTCACTAAATGATTCAGGTGAGAAAGAATCAAAGAACTCTTTGTATTTGGCACTATCCCAGATCTCCATTTTATTACCGGCCGGCACCAGCACAATATCTTTTTGAAGCGCTGCATACTCTTTTAAAGTAGGAGGCAGCAATAACCTGCCGGCGCTATCGGGCTCCACCATGGTAGCCCCGTTTAGAAAGTAACGCTTAAACTGCCGAACCTTCGGATCAAAATCATTCAGCGCATTCACTTTTTCAGCAATAGGTTTCCAGGAACTGAGCGGGTACAGACTGAGGCATTTTTCAAAACCCCTGTTAATGACAAATTGCTCCCCATCTCCTTCAGCCAGCTGTTTTTTAAATCCAGCTGGTAAAAGAAAGCGGCCCTTGGCGTCAACCGTAGCCTCAAATTCTCCGAGGAAGCCTGTCATAAATGAAATAACTGTTATTTAATGCACTAAACTAACACAAAGTAACACTTTTTCCCACTTACCTACCAAATTTTAGCATTTTTGATTTATCCACAAATCAAACCCCGCCCAAACCCTTTACCACAAAGGATTTCAGCCAGTTTTTGACTTTAACATAAAAAATTGATGTGAATATTGTGTGAATTACTGTCAACAAAAAGTGGAAAGGTGTAAAAAATACTGCGTTTAGAGGAAAACTATGTGTATTTATGGCTAAAAAACAGGAAATTTGCTGCTCCTGTTGGGGAAAGTTTACAAGTTGAGCGGCTGACAGTTTACCCAGGAATTTGTCACTAAACAATATCAAAGGCAAAATTTAAGTGCAAAATCGCTTATTGCTGCTATTTTTTATTTCAACTTTCAAAATTTTGCTCCAACAAAAAATATCATAACATAAAGCTGATAGCGCAATATCATTTTGAATTTATGCAGGTTGATTAGATTTTACAGTTGAAAAATACAGCACCCATCTGAATGAAGCGGGTCTGCTTTTCAACCCTCAAACCCTGCTTGCCGGCAGGCAGGTTTTCAACTTGTTAACATATCCCCATATGCATCCCAAACATCTCTCCATAAAAGATTTCACCTACGACCTTCCGGAAGAAAAAATAGCGTTTCACCCCCTGGACAACAGGGACGATGCCCGGCTGCTCATTTTTAAAGACCAGGAAATACAGACAGATATTTATCGCAATATAGCCTCGCATATACCTGAAGAGACCCTGATGATCTTCAATAACACCAAGGTAGTGGAAGCCAGGCTGCTATTCAAGAAAGATACCGGAAGTGTTATTGAAGTTTTTTGCCTGCAGCCTCACGAAATATATGCAGATATTACGACTGCGATGCACCAAACTGGCAGTGTACAATGGCTTTGCTTGGTGGGTGGCGCCTCCAAATGGAAAAACGGGCAAATATTAAACCTTCCCTTCAAAGTGGGTGCATGTGTTTATACATTAGAAGCAGGCCTTATTGAAAAAAGAAGCGATTGCTTTGTAATTGAACTGGAATGGGACGGCGGTTTCAGCTTTGCCGAAGTATTGCATCATGCGGGGCATGTGCCGCTGCCTCCTTATATAAAAAGACAGGATGAAACAGCCGATAAAAGCCGCTACCAGACCGTTTTTGCGAGGTACGACGGATCAGTAGCAGCGCCTACAGCCGGATTGCATTTTACCGAAAATGTATTGGCATCGCTCCGGCAAAAAAATATAGAGACCGCCTTTGTAACCCTGCACGTGGGCGCCGGTACATTCAGACCTGTCAAAGCAGATACGATGCAGGAGCACGATATGCATTCAGAATTTATTGAAGTAGAAAAAGAGCTGATTGAACAGTTGATTGACCACGGCAGTAATCCCCTGGTAGCTGTAGGCACTACTTCCTTAAGAACATTGGAAAGCCTTTACTGGCTGGGCGCCCGGCTCATAGCTAATCCGCGGGCATTTGAAAACGAACTTCCTTTTTTAAGCCAATGGGAGGCTTACGAATATACCGATATTCCGGATAAGACTACCGCGCTCAAAGCCTTGCAGGTGTATTTGTCAGAAACCGGCAGCAGCAGGCTGATCGCTAAAACGCAGATCATCATCGCGCCAGGCTATACGTTTAAAATGATCGACGGACTGGTAACCAATTTTCATCAGCCCTCCTCTACCCTTCTGTTACTGGTGGCCGCTCTTATTGGCGGGAACTGGAAAAAAGTATACGATTATGCACTTCAAAACGGCTTCCGTTTCCTGAGTTACGGAGATGGCAGCTTATTGTGGAAGCAATGAATATAAAAAACCCCGCCTGTACAACAAGCGGGGCTCTTAAAACACTAAAAAAACTTAGTTCAGGTGCGATTCAATTTTTTTCACAAAATTACCTTTAGGCTGCGCACCTACCAGTTTATCTACCACCTGGCCATTTTTTATAAATAAAATTGCGGGAATAGAAGTAATACCGTAATCCATTGACACTTGCGGATTTACATCCACATTTACTTTACCAATATTTACTTTTCCGTCGTATTCTTTTGATAATTCTTCAATTACCGGACCGATAGCACGGCAAGGACCACACCATTCTGCCCAAAAATCTACTACAGTTAATTTATCTGAATCCAAAACTTCCGCCTGGAAGTTTGCGTCGTTAAATTCTTTTGCCATTATGATAGTTTTAAAAGTTTTTAATAATTTAATGCTAAGCAGATAACAAATTTAGCTCCTAAAACTAAATAACAGTAATTGTGGCATTTTGTTGTGCAGAAAATGTCAATTGCAAGGACTTACTACTGACAATTCACCGCTAACAACTGTTTATACTAATGTGCAACCGGCCCCATTTGTTCCGGCTGATGTTGATGTTTGAAAAATAATGCAAATAATATAGCCACTACCAGGGCATAAGCGGCAAAAGTAAACCAGATAGAAGGCCAGTCTCTTACCGCTATTATGCTGCTCAACATGCCATCACCCCCCACATGTACTTTGAACTGGTCATTTAAAATAGCCGCAAACTTAGGATCAGACGGCGTAGTATGGAGAAAACCCGCCAAACCTGATGCATTATCAAAGCTCCTGGTAAAAAAACGATCGATCAGCCAGCCCGAGGTAAGACTGCCAAACACAGCGCCAAACCCGTTGGTCATCATCATGAAAAGGCCCTGGGCGGAGGAGCGGATCTTCCGGTCGGTGTTCGTTTCTACAAACAATGAACCTGAAATATTGAAAAAATCGAAGGCCATGCCATATACAATACAGGAAAGTAAAATCATCCATAACCCGCTTGTAGGATTTCCGATACCAAATAAGGCAAACCGAAGCACCCAGGCCAGCATAGAGATCAGCATTACTTTTTTTATACCATATCGCTTTAAAAAGAACGGAATTGCCAGGATAAAAAGGGTTTCTGAAATCTGGGAAATAGACATAATGATAGTAGAGTACTTTACCACGAAAGAATCAACGTAACTGGGATAATGTTTGAACTCATCTAAAAAAACGTCTCCGTAAGCATTGGTAAGTTGCAGCGCACCTCCCAGGAACATAGAAAAAATAAAGAATACGGCTATTTTATAATTGGCGAACAACTTAAAAGCGTCTAATCCCAGTATCTGGAAAATGCTTGACTCGCGATTGATCTTTTTCTGAGGCGGGCATTTAGGTAAGGTAAAAGCAAAAATGCCGATAAACATCGCAGCAGCGCCGGCAATGTAGAACTGGTTAGGACTTGCTTTGCTACCGGATAAATTGGTGATCCACATCGCTACGATAAAACCAATAGTTCCCCAAACCCTGATGGGCGGAAAATCTTTAATCACATCACCTCCGTTTGCTTTTAATGCTGTGTAAGAAATGGAATTGGCCAGCGCAATAGTTGGCATGTAAAAGCCCATTGCCACCAACATCACCCAAAAAAATGTATCCGGGTTATTGACCTGGGGAATGTAGAACAGTACTGCGGCATAAAGAATCTGCAACAAACCGTATAACCGCTCCGCATTCAACCACCTGTCTGCAATAATGCCGGTAAGTGTAGGCATGATGATAGAAGCAAAACCCATCGTACTGAATACAGCCCCGAACTTGGCTCCTTCCCAGCCCCTGGTGCCAAACCAGTAATTAGCAATGGTGATCAACCATGCACCCCAAACAAAAAACTGGAAAAAGCTTAATACAGTCAGTTTAAATTTTATCGACATAAAATATTTTTATTGAGCCGGAGACAATACTGTTATTAACCGAAATGACCACGCCCGGTTCGTTGTCCGGTAATGCTACACAACAACCCAACGAATCTAAATAAAAATATAATTCAATACTCATAACTAAAATCAATTCTTAAATTGTACCTGCTAATTAAAACAACTGATGGACGACAAATTAAAACTGCTCATTGATCATTATGCGGGCGAAGTAGCTAACTTGCAGCAATTAATAAAAGAAGAATTGGATATTGAAGAAAATTACCAGGCCGCAAGCTGGTATCAGCGGGGTTTATACGCTGCAAAATCTGAACTTCGCATACTACATAGCTTTAATGATCCATTCTATTCTCAAAAAGACCGGATACTGCAGCAAATTACACGGTTCAAACAAAAGCTGTCCGAGTACAAAGAGGGAGACGAAAACTATTTAAAATTTTCGACCCTGCTACAATTTACCGAAGAAGAATATGAAGCATTGTCGCTTCAAGACCCACCACCAGTACCCGCCCCACGACCGCATCTTTTTGATGAAGCCATTGATAAAGTATTCAACCGGGAACTCAAAGGCGTGCACCTTATCATTAACGAAAACAGTGGATTACAGTTCGAAATCATTCGCAAACGGAGCCAGGTAACTATCACTATTCCTTGCCGGATAAAGCCGAAAAGAGCAGAACAGCTTGATGAATACGAACTGAAACGCCTTGCGAAGTTTGGCTTTGAGGTAAAGAAACACCCCCTAAGATTGGTAAAATCCTTTGCATTAAGGCAGAAAGAAGTAGAAGCTAATTTGAAAATGTTTCTGGCCCGTTGCTATTTTGAAATACTGAACCCACATTGCATGCAAAATCAGGGCTATATTGAGTACATCTATTAAATAACAATGAGTATAGTCAATTACCACAATAAAACCTTTAAACCTGTCAACAATAGCGAAAACGGCGAAACCTCGGCGGAAACATTATTTCATTATGTTCAGAAAGGTAACATTCTTACCGCCAGCTATAGTGGCGGCAAAATAAAATCAGGGCATTTAATAGGAATCGTAGCTGAAAACGGCACCATCGACATGCGCTATCACCAGGTAAATGACAAAGGGGAACTCATGACAGGTATTTGTTCTTCGGTACCGGAAATATTACCTGATGGTAAAATAAGGCTGCACGAAACCTGGCAATGGACATCCGGGGACCGTTCTTGCGGCAAATCTATAATCGAGGAAATTTAATCGCGGTGCGATACGGTAGAAGTAAAACTTCGGCCAATTAATGTCAAACCGAAGGTTAGTACGCCACATGCCAATGCCCATAACCCTACAACGCCGGTTGCACATCGTAAGCCCTTATCCCGGATCAAATCAAAAAACAAGCTGGAAGTATAACCTGCTGCCGATACTTCTGCCCCAATAAACAATATCATAATTAATAATCGCTGGTATAAAACCAGGTTCCCGGATTTCCGGCTGTAAATAAACAATTGCAAAAGCCCCAAGGGAATGTAAAGAATGAGTAGCCACAGCAGCAAAGACATTAGTAATGTTATTAGGTATTAAATATACAATTTAGATATCAGGTAACTACTCGAAATTTATGCCCTGAACAGCCCGGGGTATTATAGCCGCGTGAGCGATGGAAGCGGTAGCCCGGAGCGAGGAGGAACGACGAGCGAGGACTATAAGCGTACAGCGCGACCCGCTGTGCAGCGCAGCGCAACAAGGGGCACGCCCTGAAAACTGACTATAATCATTAAAAATATGAACCTTTCTACCCGAAATCCGTTTTATCTTTGCACCTCATTTAATTTAGCAGATGATCGCGAATACCCTACCCAACGTTGACAGTGCACTTCAGGAAATTGCCGACAAAGTATATAACGGACAAAGAATCAGTAATGCAGACGGTTTGTATCTTTTTGAGCATGCCAGCCTGGCTTTCACTGGTGCACTGGCCAATTATGTAAGGGAGCAAAAACATGGCGACATCACCTATTTTAACCGCAATTTCCATATAGAACCAACCAATGCCTGTGTTTACTCCTGTCACTTTTGTAGTTATAGCCGATTATATGCCCACCGCGATGAAGCGTGGGAACTATCGCTGCAGCAAATGATGGATATCGTAAAAAAATACGACAACGATCCGGTAACTGAAGTGCATATTGTAGGAGGCGTTCATCCCAAAATGAACCTGGAGTTCTTTGCTGAATTACTGCGCAGTATCAAGGCACATCGACCTGAACTGCATATTAAAGGCTTTACTGCGGTGGAGCTGGATTATATGTTCCGCAAAGCTAAAAAAACAGTGCAGGAAGGCATGCAATACCTGAAAGATGCAGGCCTGGAAAGCCTACCTGGCGGTGGAGCAGAGATTTTCGCACCGGAAATAAGAGAGCAGATCTGCGCTGATAAAATTGATGGCGCCGGCTGGTTGCATATTCACCAAACGGCACACGAGCTGGGCATGCAATCCAATGCCACTATGCTTTTTGGCCATATTGAAAAATACGAGCACCGTATTGATCATATGAGCAGGCTTCGCGATCTGCAGGATCAAACCAACGGTTTTAATACCTTTATCCCGCTTAAATTCAGAAATGGCGACAATGATATGAGCCATGTGGCAGAATCATCCCTGATAGAAGATATGAAGATGTATGCCATTGCCCGCATCTATCTTGACAATTTTCCACACATCAAAGCCTATTGGCCGATGCTGGGTAGACAAAATGCACAACTAGCACTGTCATTTGGCGTAAACGATATTGACGGCACCATTGATGATACCACAAAGATCTATTCCATGGCCGGGTCGGAAGAGCAGACGCCGTCTATGAGTACGGAAGAGCTGGTGGTATTGATCAGGCAGGCCAGAAGAAGACCCGTTGAAAGGGGGACTTTGTATAATGTGATCAAGGATTATGGAACAGCTGAAGTAACCGAAACGGCCTAGCCCTTACCAGGGTCAACTGCCATTGGTGGTGTGAGTTTTTTTAGGTATATTAGCCATACTTAAATCAACACTACTATGGGCAAAGTATCCACCATTCTTGCCAGGAAAGGAAACAATGCGGTTTCTGTGCAAAAAGACACTAAAGTTTACGAGGCATTAAAGATCATGTCTGATAAAAACATCGGTTCACTGGTAGTGCTCGATGAAGGAAAATATGCCGGTATATTCACTGAAAGAGATTACTCCAGGAAAGTAATACTGGAAGGCCGTCATTCGGACGAGGTAACAGTGGGTGAAATTATGTCGACCGATTTGCCTACGGTAAAACCTGAAGACACTGTGGAGCTTTGCATGCAGCTGATGTCGAACAAAAATATACGGTACTTACCAGTTTTTGACGGAGATCATTTGTCCGGCATTATCTCCATCAGCGATGTGGTTACAGAAACCATTCTTCAGCAAAAAGAAACGATCAGCCAGTTACAGAATTATATACAAGGCTAACGTGTGTCTGCAATGGCCGGGGAAGGCCGGTAATTGAGCGGTAACAGGTCTCCCACTTTTTCACTCCACCCCCAGTACCACTCAGACAGTAGTCCCTGGGCTGGATACCAGTTGCCATTAGCATCCAATAGCAACGCAGGTTCGTTTTGCAGCGTAATTAATGATCGTGCGGGGTAGCGGGACCTCCGTTCCATATGATGATCGAGATAGCCTTGCTCTTCTATTTTATGCTTGTTTACTATCTGCAGATAATCGGGCCAATAAATGAACTTTTGTCCATCCTCTACAATGCGGATGCTATCTACCGCAAGCGTAGCGCCATATTCATAGGTAAAATCCTGTTGCGATAATATTTTCTGGTAGTATTCAGAAGAGTCGCTAAAACGTTGATCGGGGTTGAGCCGGTACAATGCCCGCACCCTATCCTTCTCTGTATTGCGAAGTTTTTTAACCCGTCTTATTTCAAAACCCTGGTCGAGGCTATTTCCTTCGTAAACCGACCGGAAAAAATGCATCATGGATCCCATATAGGCTTCACGCCGGTTCTCCTGCCAGTTTTTAACCTGCCGCTTATTGCCTTTCATATCTGTAAATAGAATATGACCCGCGAAAAAGTTGGTTCTTTCGCTAAAGTTAATCTCGAAATGCTCGAGCTGGTAGGCCAGTTGATAGCCCAGGCCTTTGTTTTCAACAAGAATAGGCTCATCGGCCACCACTTCCAGTTTGTTCAGTTTTTTATAAAAACGAAACCGGAGTGTTTTATGATTCCTGATAACCGTTTTCTTGGCGTTTCCGGAAAGCCCGATAAAATAATCCGTAAAAGTCTTTCCCCATTTCTCCCAGGTCTCTTTCACATAGCCACCCACCACTACAGCTTCCATCGCTACAACCTTAGGCTTTACCATCACTTTTAGCTTTGGCGGCATTTTTTCTGTAGAAAAGTCGTAGGTAACAGTTTCAAATCCCACATGCGTGATAATGAGTTTGTATATGCCTGCGGGGATATCGGGTATTTCAAAATAACCGTCTTTGTTGGTAACACTGGCCAGCGAGGTATTTGTAATAAATACCGAGCTTCCGGCTACCGGCATATTGGATTCACCATCGATTACATACCCCAGGAGCCTGTTTTGAGCGGGAGCGATCATCGCCAGCAAGATTACAATAACAGTCAGGAAGCATTTCACGGGATAAATATATACGATTTCGCAGACAATCTACGAAAATTTCGTAGATATTATTTAACATCTTTCAGCACGTCATTGATAATAGCGCTTATTTCTTTAGCACGGTTCACTATCATCATATGCGTGCCCCCTTTGATTACATGAGTAGGCTTTAATGGCTTTATTGGAAAAATGAGATCGGCATCACCATGAATGTGTACTACATTGGCCGGAACATCTGCGTTACGCCAGTTCAGGATCTGGTTCAATGCCCAGATCATATAGTCCTTGTCAATAATTCTCCGGTAGTTATTAGCAAAATCCTGCTCTTCCCTGGTAAAAGCTCCCAGCCGTTTGTTGGCGGTTGCAAAAAAACGTTCGTTGGCCTGTATTCTTCTGATGGGAAAAATATGATTCAGCTTCAGCCGGCCTATCAGCTTCCATTTACGCGGGAGCTCATCTGTATTTTTAATACTGGATACCAGTATCACCTGCTTCACGGGTCTTGTTTTAGCAATCTCCAGGGCTACCATACCTCCAAAAGAAACACCTATAATAACAGGATCAGGTTCCTGTATCTTCTCAGCCATGCGTAGTACATAATCTTTGTACAATTCTTTAGGTGCAGGTTTAAGCCAATTGATAAACACCAGTTCTGCGTTGTTGATAGTAAGATTAGCAAAAATTTTATCGTCGGCCCCGAAACCGGGGATACAATAGATCTTTCTTTTAGGCAGTTCCTGTTTCTTTCTTCTGAAAATATTGCGCAACCAATTCACGTCGTATGTTTTATTGGCCTCAATTTATAAAACATACCGCATAAAACAAAAGTGCGGGGAAGCCCCCGCACCATTAAAAACATATCCCGCAATCGTTTCGGCTTTTAGTTGAGCCCAAACATACCTTTGTTCAGTTGCTGCAATAACTGGGTTTTATATTCTGCTGCAACCAGTAAAGAAATATTATGCCTGCTGCCGCCATAAGATACCATACGAATAGGTATGCTTCTGATAGAGCCAAACAATTTTTTTACTATTTCTTCTGTTTCGTTAATGTTATGTCCTACCACTGAAATGATCGCCTGCCCTTCATCTACCTCAACAGTGCCTAATACTTCGAGTTCTTTAATAATTGGCTTCAGGAATTCAGCGTTATCGATGGTAAGCGATACCGCTACTTCTGAAGTGGTGTCATCAGGGCGCCGACGAAGAACACCGAACGCCAGCCGAACGCCGGAATCAGCGCGGCGCTGAT
>JBCNOR010000111.1:0-11025 GCA_039593785.1 Niabella sp.
CTGAACGCAATTGTAAGCCGAGAAGGTTCTTCTAATATGCAGGCTGATAATCGCTGGTTTACTAACTACTCTTTCGGTGGGGAGTATGATTTTAAAAATGTGATCAGCACCTCTGGCAAACTTAGCTCTCTGACAGGCAATCTGTCTTATGCGCATATGGGTAAGCTTCTAAGTGACGATCGTTTTAATGCAGGGCCATCCTACCGCGTAGACCTCGGTTTTACCGATGAACCTACGCTTGGCTCTTATTCAGGCATTGGGGGATTATCAAGGCCCTACACTTCCGGTTGGGTAAGCTATGGAATTCCATGGGCTTATAACAATCAAATCAATCTTGGTTTTAGAATAGGAATACTTGACGACCGCCTTCGTTTCGCTGTAGACGGATACCGCAGGGCCGATAAAGATATGTTATTACCCGTTCCTGTAGCAGCCGAATGGGGCTACACCGGCGCATACAAAAATGGTCTCGAAGTAAATAACACAGGCGTGGATTTTACAGTAACCGCACAAATATTACCACAGGTACGTCACAAACTTGGATGGCTATTCACAGCCAATTTGAACTATAACAAAAATGAGTTAATGGCTTTACCCGAAGGTTTAAAGGATGTTGAGTTTGGCAATACCAAACTTCAGGTAGGGAAGCCCGTGGATGCTTTCTGGGTGTTAAAAAACAATGGCATTTATCAATCAGATAATGATGTTCCGGTAAATCCCAACACCGGCAAGCCTATGAGCTACAAAGGTGTTGCATTACGGGCAGGAGATCCGAAATGGTCTGACCTCAACGGAGATTTTATCATTAATGACGATGATAAAATACTGGAAGGAAATTATATGCCCCGCATTAGCGGTGGCTTTGGCAGCAGTTTTAGTTATCAGAATTTTTCACTCGACTTCCAGTTCTTTTACGCACTTAAAAGAAATATCCTGAACCAATATGCTTCATCAAGGCTTGATTTTATAAACACGGAGGCTAGTAATAATATTAATTCTGTAAAGGAAATCACATTTTGGGAAAGAAAACAGGATCTGACTGAATATCCTGCCTATAATCCATGGAGTGCTGTGGTACCTTACAGGCAGGAGCAGGATCTCTTTTTGGAAAACGGGTCCTACATAAAGCTTCGCTCTCTGTCCCTGGGATACGATCTGAGTAGGGGCGGAACCAGAACTGCTTTTAGAAACTGTACATTATACCTTACCGGCACCAATCTCTTTACAGTTTCGCCGTTCAAGGGTGATGATCCGGAGCTGGTAAATTATAACGGCATTTATAATGGTTATGGCTTACTGAATCCCAAATCTCTTATTCTTGGAGTTAAAATGGATTTTTAGAGAAGATACTTTACAATACCCGAAAATATTTGATGAATGTACCTGACGTTATAGCTCATGGCTGATGTTATGGTAAATAATAAAACAGAAAAGTAGACAGATGAAAAAATATTTCTATGCCTGGCCGATCGCTTTTATGTCGTTAGCCGCTGTCATTTTAATTTCCTGTAATAAACAGTTAGAGGTTCCTTCATCCCGACAGGCTTCTGAAGAAGGGCACTGGACCCGGTTTGAAGATGCACGCGCAGGTTTGATCAGTATGTATGGTTTATTCAGAGCTGCGGTTGCAGATAATAATGGATACTGGGTTCTTGGAGAACTAAGGTCAGGAGACTTCCAGGTGGTAAGCCGCCCCGACTTAAAAGCTGTAGTAGATGGAAACCTGAACGCATCTTTTCCATTGATCAGCGAAGTGACCAACTGGCGCAGGTTCTACGCAGTTATTAATGCGTGTAATGTGTTCATAGAACGTGTTAACGGATGTTTGGCAGACCCCCGGTACACACAGTCTTATTACAAAGTAGATGTTGCCCAGGCACGTGCAGTGAGAGCCTTTGCCTATTATATGCTGGTTAGAACCTGGGGCGATGTGCCACTCGTGACTTCAACAGGTGAGGGCAATTTTGAGAATTTTGCCAGAACTAATAAAGATGCCGTATTGGGCTTTGCAAAAAATGAACTGATCGATGTTGCTAACAGATTACCGTATATGTACTCTACAGTAGATGCAGATTTGGTCTATCCTCCTAACTACTACGGAAAGTCGGCGTCGGACTGGAAAAATACGTTGCTGGGTAGGTTGTCGGCTTATGCAATTCTGGCTCATATAGCGGCATTGCAGGGCGATTACTTTAACACTGCCGTATACAGCCAGTTTGTTATTGACAATGCAGCTAAAGTGAACCTTACAAGAGTTAGTACTACTCAGTTAACGGGGGAGTTATTCCTTTTTAATACTTCCAATGTAAGCTGGAATCAGCTCATTAATTTCAACTTTATTTACGAGCGGGGTGAATCCAGTACTGCGGGGCATATCGAACAGTTAACCCTGGCTAATACTACAGCATTTCCGATGTCGAAACAGCTACCGGATATTTATGTGAACAAAGATAGTATCGCGGTTTTGTTCCCCAGGATAAATGGCAACGACCAGCGCTTTGGTTTCAACCCGCTAAACGGCCTGCCTACAGAAGCTTATTTTGAGAACTTTTCTTCTGTCGTTCCTGTGTTTAAGAAAATACGTGTAGTTGATGGCGGTGGCGGCGACGGAACCTTTGCCAAATTTAACTCCTCCATCATTTTTACCAGATTGGAGGAAATGATTTTGCTAAATGCGGAAGCGCTTGCAGTTTTAGGCCGTGGTGACGAGGCAATCCAAAAACTAAATTCCGTTCGTTCAAACCGCGGAATTACCGGTCTCAATTACACACCTGACCTGGATTTGATTAGCGAAATATTTGCGGAAAGAAGAAGAGAACTATTAGGGGAGGGATGGCGCTGGTATGATCTTGTACGTTATAACAAATTGAAAAGAAATAACGCAAAATTCACCGAGTTAATTGATAAAGGCGGTATCTATTGGCCGATTGCACAGGAAGTTATTAAACGTAACCCGAATATTCGGCAAAACAGTTACTGGAACCAATAAATACATTACATCAATTATAGTATTATGAGAAAGATATTCTACTTGACGAATAAGGCGGCCAGGATTGTGTTACTGTTGTTATTAGCAGGTACACTACTACAGGCATGTTCAAAGGAGAAAAGTCCTTACGTGAATTATGGAAACAATGCGGCCATTTTTGATGGCAATGCATTGTCATACCTGCAATCCAAACCTGGTGTATATGACTCGATGTTACTGGTAATTAACCGGCTGCCGGGAGTAGCAGACTCACTGCGCACGGGTAATTACACCATTTTTGCAACCAGTAACCGGTCGTATACCATTGCCTTACAAAATATTAATAATGCGAGGAGGGATTCTGTTCCCAGCCTGCCACCCGTATCTTTTGGTACAATGGATCTTGCCGTATTAGATACTTTCTTTAGTAAGTATATTATAGCCGGTAAAGTGACGACGCAAAGTCTCGCAGCCAGAGCAGATGGATTGCAGTTCCCTTCTATGAAATTCCAGTATGGAATGCACCTGCAATATGAAACCACCAATGCTTCGGGATATCTGGGCGGTGGTCCCAAAGCCATTCTTTTCAGCGATACAAGGGGGTCTGTATTTACTGTGAACTGGATTCGTGTGTTAACCAATACGGTAGATATCAGAACAGATAATGCGGTTGTACATGTATTGGATATAGGTCACAATTTCGGGTTTGGTAACGATTTGATTAATTCCTTGAACAGGAAGGTTACTGACACAGCCGTTAACTAACAGATATTAATATTTAATACTTCATGAACAATTCTATAAAAGATATGAATCGTATTTTCAGCAGACAAACTTGCTATGTGCTGGCGTTGTTCCTGCTTACTGCTATTGCATGTAAAAAGTACTTGCCGCAGGAACGTAACACCGTTGGCACAGATTCGCAGTTTACTATTGACCTGTATGAGCCCTTTCTCGGTCGAACTACCTATTTTACCGATAACTTTTATAAGGGCAGTACTACTTACCCTGCGGAGTTTCGCATCATAAATGTACGTCATGTTACGGGTGATGCTGCCCCCGAGCTCACTGAAGCTTTTCCGGTAAAAGTGTGGAAGCGTGCATATACGGGACTGGAAACCTCTATAGAGGAAATTGAAGCGAAGCGGGCTATTGAATATCATCCTATTCTGGAAATGAGTCCCCGTACAGGGAATATAACTTTCTGGAGCTCCGCCCGATCCAATTTTGTGAAGGCCCAGCCTGACTCTGGTTATCTTTTTGATATCGAGTTAACCAATTCCGGCGGTCGCAGGTTTTTTCGCAATATGAAATTAAAGCCACTTCGTGAAAGTCCTACTATTCCAACTAATCTGAATGCGATGACCGGACAACCCATTCGCGAAAACTTTGGTATCTCTGTATTGACAAATGTTGTAGGAGCTAAGGACGATCGTCGTACTTTGGGGCCGGGCGATGTAGACGTTTATATTAGAAAGATTCAGCCTTCCACCGGAAGCACGCTTACTTTCCGCTTTCTGGATACCTTATTCAGACCATTGAACCCGGCAATTTTTGACGAAACAGATTGGGAACACCTGATTCATGGCTTCAACATGCAAAGAACAGCCACATATGTAAAATATGATGTAGCTTATCCTATACCGCTGACTTCTACTCCAACCCGCTATACTTCAGGCGATGGAATTACTGCCGACGCCAGATTTAAATATTCCCGCATCGGTTTTGGTGGTGCAAGGATTAACTCCGTGTTCGGTTTAAACTTCGCCATTTTTGAACCAGGCGACTGGGAGATTGTATTTGCTTTCAAAACAGATGTACCTAAAACTACTGATGATAATTAAAAGCAGGCCATGAATTTACTAAAGTCAAAATTGAGTGAAATGAGAATATCTTATCTGACATTTATTTTTCTGCTGCTTACCGGCCTGTGTTCAACGATGTACGGACAGGACAGTGTGACCGTACGGGTAAAAGGACATGTCATCGATAAAGACCAGAACATTGGAAAGTCTAATGTAACAGTCTCTTCCGGAACGCCTCCTAAAGCCATTTCCGTAACAGATGAGCAGGGTAATTTTAACGTGCGGGTAAGGCTCGGCACCCGGTTAACTTTTAGCCATACAGGTTTTAATACCCAGTCGTATGTAGTAACGGTTGCAGATTCTACCCTGGAAATTATAATGGAGCAGGGAGCAGGCAATTCTATGCAGGAGATCCGTGTGGAGGGATATAGGAACAAAACGAGGGATGTGGCTACGGGCTCCAGTACCACAGTAACTGGTAAAGCTTTACAAGATGTACCGGTCTCTAATGTCGTAGAATTGTTGCAGGGTAAAGTGGCAGGTCTGGATGTTCAGAATAATAATGGCTCTCCCGGTGGTATGGGTACAATTAACCTGAGGGGGTCTTCCAGTATCAATGTAAGTTCAGATGGTTTTTTAACGCCTACTTCGCCGTTATTTGTGGTGGATGGGGTACCCATCGATGTTAATACGGGCTATGACTACGGTTTCCAGAGTAGTGGACCAGGTATCAGCCCTATAGCGCTGATACCGCCGGAGGATATTCAGAAAATTGACGTTTTGCGGGATGCTTCGGCTACTGCGCAGTATGGCTCGCGTGCTGCTTATGGTGTCATTATCATCACGACCAAGCGCGGGTTGTCTAAAAACCCCATAGTGCAATACAGCGGGCAGTTCTTCCTTAATACTCCTCCCAGATTGCGTGAAGTAGTAGGAGGACTGGAAGAACGTATGAGAAGGGTAAATGCTATCATGCAATACGATTCTTCCCTGGCATCTGCAATGGCATTGATAAATATAAATACGCCATTATCGGATAGCTTGAACCCTTATTTTAATAATTCTACCAATTGGCAGGATCTGTTTTACCGCACTACATTCAACCAAACCCATACAGTGCAGATATACGGTGGTGACCGTACGTTTAATTATAAAACCAATATGAACTATTACTCGCAGGAGGGTATTGTTCAAAATACGGGCTTTAAACGCTATACGTTAAGTATGAACGCACAGTACCAGCCTACAGAATCTTTTAGAGCATTGATTAACCTGCAGGGGGCCCTGGGGCAAAGACAAGCCGGTGCAGGTTCAAATCTAACCCAGGACGAATTGAATAATGCTGTTCGCTCGTCTTCGCTGTTACCTGCCTCTATTTATTCGGGAACCGGCTCCATCTTTAATTTTGGAGCCATACGTAGTAAAAATAAATCTGCTAATATACTCGGGTCGTTGGATATTCAATGGCAATTTGTAACAGGACTAACCGCAAGAAATAACTTCAGCTATAATTTCAACTCCGGAACTGAAGATGTATATGTGCCTTCTTATTTAAATAATAATAATTCTGAAGGTACTACACAATATGATCGTCGCTATGTGCTTAATAACAGGTCCAGCCTGGACTATGTTCAAATGATCAAGGATAAACTCCAGGTGTCAGCGGGTGCATTTAGTGAAATCAGTGCGGAAGGGTTTAGAGCTAACCGTAGCGTACTTAGCGGATTTCCCAATGATGATATTGAGGGGCCTTTAGGTTATAACCCCCAGGTCCTGTATTCAAAGGGGGGTGTTTTACAGAATCTTTCTGATAAACGTCTTCACGGTTTTGGCGGATACGCCACTCTTAACTGGGACACGCGCTATATTGTGGACTTTAACTATCGGCGGGATGCCACTTCTACCAACGGATCGAATGCAGGCTATACAGTCAATCCTGCTATTAGTGCGCGCTGGAATTTTGGGCGCGAGAAATTTGTTGCAGACAACTTCTCTTTTATCCAATTTGGTGCGTTAAGGGGAAGCTGGGGAAAAACCATCACACCCACTGGTAATATTTTTGATGTGTATGGAAAATACGTAGTAGGTCAGCAATATAATAACAACCCTACTGTATTTATTGATCTTGATAAAGTGCCCAATGTGTCATTCCTTCCGCAAACAATTGCAAAAACAGATTTTGGTGTTGAGCTGGGACTTTTCGATCAAAATCGTTTGGAGATCAACTATGATGTTTATTATAATTCAAATGACAATGAACCTCGTGAGATACCTTTACCCAATACCAGTGGCTTCAACAAAAAGATAACGAACGAAATCAGCATGGCTAATTTCGGGCACGAATTGTCATTAACAGTAAGGGTGTTTAAAAATGAGAAGCCTGTACAATGGACTGTAAGTGCCAACGGCGCTCTTAACCGTCGCGTTGTTACCAGGCTGCCTAATGGCTTGAGGGAATTTATATGGCAGGTTTCCGATGGAGGTGTTGATATACCTGTGGTTTACCGCATAGGTCGTGATCTTGCGCCGCTGTTATACTACAATCGTGGCGTGTATGCAAGTAACAATGATGTGCCTGTAAATCCGGCAACCGGCTTGCGCCAGCAATTGGGCAACCAGAGTTTCTATTTTCAGGGCGGCGATCCCAAATGGGTTGATGTGAATGGAGATTATGTAATCGACGACAAGGATATGTTGCCATTAGGTAATCCTTTTCCCAGGGCTACCGGAGGTATTATATCTAACGTTCAGTGGAATGGCTTTATGTTGATTACGCAGGTGAATTATACTCTAATACGTGATATTCTGAATGCGGCCGCTGCAAGCGATCTGTCTAATTTTAGTAATAATATTTTTGGCGGAACAGCTTTGCCGCGGATTGAAAATTATGATTACTGGAAGCCTGATGCACCGGGAAGCAGCAGTGGTACGGTGGGTGCCGTTTATCCTAATCCATTTGACTTTAGAAGGACCGGCGTGCTGCAACCCTTCCGTAATAATCAGTCCCTGTTTCTTGAAGATGGGTCCTACTGGAAAATTAGCCAGATTACCCTTTCTTACAACTTTAATAAAAGGTTAATCCAAAGATTTGGCATGAGCCAATTACGCCTGGCACTTACCGGAGCTAATGTCTATACGTTTTCAAAATATTCTGGCCCCGATCCGGAGCTGGTAACGGCATTAGGTCGTGATAATTCCAAAGGGTATCCTAATGCACGTACTTACTCTTTGTCACTCAATGTTCAATTCTAAAAAAATAATGATGTACATCATGAAACGAATACTTTATTTCTTCATTGTGGTTTCCTTAGTTACATCTCTGGCAGGATGTAAGAAGTTTCTCAATGTAGACCCGCCCAGTGATCTATCGGGTAATAACTTTTGGCAAACCCGGCAGGATGTAGAGAATTTTACCAATGGTAATTATGAATTGTTTCGCCAGGCTACCACCCGTAGCAATATGCAGGCCGGTGCCGGAACGGCGGAGTACCCTTACCTGCCGTTTGCAGGAGAGCTCAGGGGCGGCATGGTAAAAGAGAATACAGAAATAGGATGGGGGAGAGGTTATATAGCAGACCTGGCCAATAACAATATCCGCCGTTTTGTAGATTTTAATTATAGCGGTAATAACTGGCGTACCATATTCAACCATGTTCGGTTTACCCAGTGGGACCGGTACTATCGTTGTATAGCCGCCGCTAATATCGCTGTGGACAGAATTCCCGGTGTTCCGGATCCGGCTATGACTCCTGCTTTAAAAGCCGAATACCTGGGAGAAGCGGTATTTATAAGGAACCTGGCTTATTTTTTTATGGTACGTCAATTTGGTGATGTGGCTTACTATACTGAGCCATACTTTTCAAAACCATTAAAGAGAATGCCGATGGTGCAGGTACTGAAAAACTGTATAGCCGATATGAAGACGTATTACAAGGGAATGGCATGGACATATTCGGATCCTTTTTATGTTGGTATACGTGGTATGCGTGGCGCAGCTATCGCCATGATGATGGAGATGAATATGTGGCTGGCTGGTTTCGATGCAACCAACAAAGCTCAATATTATCAGGACGTTATTGCACTGGGCGATGAAGCCAAAACTGAAAACGGCGGAGCTTACGAACTATTGCCTATAGAAAGATACACGGAGATTTTCAAAGGAAGAAGTAAAGAAAACCTTTTTGGTATTCCACAAAACAGAAATTATGGCGAACGTTTTGGATGGAGCGATTTTTTTGACCAGGTAAAATACGATCCATTAAATCCCACAACTGCCAGTATTCCTTATATGAGCTATACTGCCGATTTTATGCGGGCACTATATCCAGAAGGAGAGGCAGACCAGCGCCTGCAATTGTGGTTTAACCCTGCAACTGTTTATAATGCTAACCGTACATTCCAGATGAAAAAATTCCTGGTGACTTCTGATCCCAATTCTATCGACTTCAACGACCGGAACGATGCTACGCAATGTGTATACAGATATCCTGATATTTTCCTGATGCAGGCAGAAGCCTATATGGAGCTGGGTAATGAAGGTACCGCAAAAGCAATGGTTAAAGTGGTAAGAGACCGGGCCAGGGCCGGAGAGCTTACTCAAACCGGTGAAAATCTTAAAGAACAGATATTCCTGGAGCGGGCCCGGGAGTTTATCGGGGAGGGGCACTATTGGTTTGATTGTGTAAGCCGTCGAAGGGTCATTGATGTAAACTATAAATTTTGCTATCATGCCACTGTAGAGCAATTCAGGGCGGGTGCATGGACATGGCCGATCGATCGTGCTGCGTTAGCGAATAACCCGGAAATGACTTTAAACAATTATTGGGAATAACTAAATGACTTCGGCTGCTGTACGGATGTCGTAAGCCGGCCGGTGAATCTATAAATAACATAAAAGATACAAGGATGAAATGTAGTTTAAAGATAATGCTGCTGCCTCTGGTTTTACTGGTATTACTATCGGGCTCCTGTAAAAAGGATTATTATACGGATACGGGTGTTATGAAGGGAGATTTTAACGGCACTGTGCTGGATTACTTAAAGTCCAAACCGCAGTATTTTGATAGCCTGGTGAAGATTATTGATTATGCGGGTATGACGAATGTTTTTCAAAATGAAGAGATTACTTTTTTTGCTCCTGCCGATTCGAGCCTGAGGAGTACATATGCCGCATGTAATACGATATTAAATCAGCTGGGACGCCCACCTATAACCCGCTATCAGCAAATTAAGCCGCAGGTTTGGCGTGAAGCATTATCACGTTATCTGTTTAAGGGGGCAAAATCACTAACTGATTTTCCCCAGATAGATTTCTCTAATATCGCAGCTTATCCCGGACAGATCTATAACTCCTATGATGATCTTATTATGAATGTTGGGGTCATTTATAACTCCGGCGGAGGTGTGCCTTATGCGGGTTACAGGCAGCTGGTATTGTCTTATATACCTTCTCCTTCTTCTGCCAGGGACTACCTTACCTGGACACCGGCTTATGTAGCCTCTGTTAACGTGAAACCTACTAATGGTTACGTACACGTTCTCAGGTACCCGGCAATACAAATTACAGCAAACGTTCAGATAGCGCCACATTATTTTGGATTCAGCCCGGTCAAGTTTTTAGAAAATGCGATCATAGCGGGTATCAATAACTAATGCATAGTTCTTTAATTTTTTATTAGCATGATAAAGATTACATATAAACTGACTACTTATTGTTTGCTGCTAGTGCTGGCCGCAACAACGGTTGTTTCCTGTACTAAAAAAGTAGTAAGCGAAGATCCGCTATATCCTCCTTCTCCCAAAGGACTTATCGATTTTGAGGATGTACCGCCTACTCCGGCTATTGCCGCCGAAGGATCTATCGTAACTGTAAAGGTCAACGGCCTTGCCGGTAAGCAGGGGCAGTTTCGCTTTTATATCAATCAAACGCCGGCTGATATCATATCGGTGAATAATGAGGAAGTACGCATTCGTATTCCTATTACAGCCAGTACCGGTACCTGTGCCATTGAAGTGAATGGCCAGTTTTATTTTGGTCCTATTATCGATATTCGGGGAAAACTCAATATAGATGCAGCTTTTAATACTACTAACAACGTTGCGACCGGCGAAATTTTGGGTATTGAGAACAGGCCGCTTGGGGGCTACCTGATTTACGGTTCTTTCAGGAATTACCAGAACCAGGCTTCTGCCGCCGCTGCTATTACAGGTCTGGCGTTTATTGACAATAATGGTGTGCTGCTCACTACAGGT
>JBCNOR010000112.1:0-10970 GCA_039593785.1 Niabella sp.
GCTTATTCGTCAACCCGCTCAAAGGCATACCGGTTCTTTATAAACCGGTTAAAGTAAATGCCTTTGCTACCCGACCTTTTAAAGGATTCAAATATAGACGGCGGCACTCCTTTATACAGGTATACCATCCCGGATACAAATACGATGCGTAGTACCTGCTCTTCTTTATCATAACTATAACCGGCAATAACAGAAGATGGCATTGGCTCAATTGATGATTGGTTACCGATAACTTTATTGCAGTTATATTGCCAAAATCCATGCCCCGCATCTAAAAAATTTACATCATTCCTTTAACTGTTGCCCGATTGGTATTAAAATTGTCTGCCCTTTTTTATGAACAGCGAACTTATTTCGAAAAAACTCAGCGATCAACTGGAACTCATCAAAAACTTCTGTATTCAGAATGGTGAAACGATCGCAACGGCAGAAAGTGTAACCTCGGGTGCTATACAGTTTATGCTAAGCACTGCCAAAGAGGCCCAGCAGATTTATCAGGGTGGTATTACTGTTTATAATTCTGCACAGAAGGCCATTCATCTAAATGCCGATCCAGTATATGCAGAAAAAGTAAAAGGAGTAAGCAGTGAGCTCAGTACACAGCTCGCCCGGTCAGCCTGTATGCTTTTCCGATCACAGATCGGCATTGGCATCACCGGCTTTGCCACCCCGGTTCCGGAAGAAGGCATTAACGAGGTATTGGCTTATGTAAGTATTACCAGGAATGGAGAATTACTGGTTAACGAAAAACTGGTACCCCAAAGTAAGGGTCCGGCAGCGCAATGGGAATTTGCCGAAGCCACTCTTCAACGGCTGGCTACTATTTTATCCAATACGAAACATTAAATATGGCATCGAAACATTCCTTTTTAAAAAGAAACGGCTTAAGCATCGCCCTGCTATTGCTGATGCTGTTTTCGCTGGCCGGGCAATTTTTAACCGGCTGGTCGGATAAGAATAATGAGCTGATT
This sequence comes from Niabella sp., assembly GCA_039593785.1. Lineage (GTDB taxonomy): Bacteria > Bacteroidota > Bacteroidia > Chitinophagales > Chitinophagaceae > Niabella. Next base: position 972 of record JBCNOR010000112.1, read on the forward strand.
TTAAATGATGAACCACAGCTGAACGCCTGGGCTTATTTACAAAGCGGTCATTTTATACAGGCCACTTTTGAAAACTGGGAAAGCGAGTTTCTGCAAATGGCTTTATATGTGCTGCTCACCGTAAAATTGTTCCAGGTAGGATCATCTGAATCCAAAGATCCTGATAAAGAAGAGGAAGTGGACCGCGAGCCCAAAGCTACACCTGACGCACCCTCTCCCGTAAAAAAAGGGGGCTTGTGGTTATGGCTGTATAGTCGTTCATTAAGTATTGCATTTACTATTTTATTCCTGGTATCTTTCGCGCTACATTTTTATGGCAGTTTAAAAAACCATAACGAAGAGCAGCTGGAGGAAGGCCTCCCTACTGTTTCCTGGAATAAATATATCGGGGATAGCGGCTTTTGGTTTGAATCTTTCCAAAACTGGCAAAGCGAATTTTTAAGTGTTGCTTCTATTGTTATTTTATCTATCTGGCTACGCCAGAAAGGTTCACCGGAGTCAAAACCTGTAGACGCCCCACATGCTGAGACAGGTGGTGGATAAGTTTAAGTTTTAATTAATGCATGAATGCTAAAACGGCAGCATTTTTGACTCTGTACATTCAATGTATACCTGTTTGGAAGGCCAGCCCGGCAAGCTTATTGGCGGGAAGTTCAGCGGGCGGATAAAGATTTTTGAATGGCAACGGGTAGATACGGAGCATATGGTAGCAACAAATCCTGAGCAAAGATCAAAACCATGATGGTCTATTTTATTCTCTAAGGCTGCATCAGTTGATCCGGGTGTTAAAAATAATTCTTTATAAAAGTATTAAAAGGACTTGAAAATTATTGTTATGACTACAAAAACAAACGACCTGCAGGAAGATACTTCATCAGAAAAAATGACCACATTATCAGACCTGGTTAATAATGCTGTAAAAAAAGGATATGGGGCCAATTTTAACGTAAAGCCCAATGGCATGCTTTGGGATAGCAAGGATCAATATTACGACCCCACCGAAGTAAGCGTTGACGATTTTTACAGGTTTGAAGGAGAAAGCGATCCGGCAGATAATGCTATCCTTTACCTGATCAGCACTGCAGATGGTAATAAAGGCACCCTTATTGATGCGTATGGAGCTTACGACGATGCCAACGCTTCGGAGTTCATCAGGCAGGTTACCGACATTCAGAAACAAAAGCAGCGGCTAGAAATAAGCATCAAAGATCGAAACAGGTATATTGCCGCAGCGGCTTTGTTAGCCATAAGCGGCCTTTTGTTCCTGGCTATGGGTACCAAAAGAAAGCGCCGGTATTTCTAAACTGCCGCTACCCCTCCGGTTTATAATAACTTCCTCGCTATCTTTATTCAATGAAATGGATAACGAGGGAGCGTCCGAAAATTGACCGGCTGGCCTGCCCCTGGCTGATCAAAAAATTTGTAGATGCCGATGCGCAATTTTTATATGTACCTTTTAAAGAGGTAATGACCGTTGCGCAACAGGAAAAGGCAATTCCCTTTGATATACCTGATGTTGAATATACTCATTACGGCGACCAGTGCACCTTTGATTATATCATACAGAAACATAAAATCGAGGACCCTGCCATCACTATTATTGCTTCTATTGTTCGCGGAGCTGACACCGACCGGCATGATATAGCCCATGAAGCGGCAGGTCTTCTGGCTATTTCGTCGGGGCTGGCTTACAATATTACGGATGACTACAAGCTGCTGGAAATGGGACAGGTTATTTATGATGCCCTGTATAGCTGGGCCACCCATTTGTACCAGCAAAAACACTTGCAAAACAGCCCTTTTGAAAACCTGTTGCACGAAGTGTATCTTAAATTTCTTAAATCCAAAAGTGCTGCCAGGCAACCCCAATGGGTAATAGAGTTAAAAGAAATGATACAAGACCAGGTAGACGCACAAATGAGCGTTGATTTCAAAAAACTTTCTTCACAGCTGGAATTAAATCCCTCGTATCTGTCACGCGAATTCTCGAGGTATTTTGATGATCTTAACTTTGGAGATTATGTGAGAAAGAAACGTATTGAGAAAGCGATAGAGCTAATGAAAAATCCCCGTATTTCGCTTACGGAGATCTCTTACCTTACGGGCTTTTCCGACCAAAGTCACTTTACCCGGATATTCAGGAAGCAGCTGGGCGAAAGCCCTTCGCAATTCCGGAAAAATTTAAAAAAAGTAAACAGCATTCCAAAAGGTAAATAGCCTTCTATTTATGGACGTTCCGGATATTTAGGTTTGCATCATGCAATACTTTAATAAATCCCTGACCGTATTTTTCTTTAGCATTTTTTTGCTGTTGTCCCAACGCACCTTTTCCCAGGCAGTAGAAACCTTTCCCAAAATTACAGGTTATGCCAGTATCCTGCACCCGGTAGTGGTTATCAATAAAGAGCACACCACTACCAATTTCGATGGCTATTACCAGGTTGTTTTTCCGTTTGGCATCAATATCTGGAAGTCGAAAAAAATAGGTTTCTCCATTGAGCTGGCTCCTGGTATCAGGGCTGAAAAAGGAAGCAGCAAGATGAACAGCCTGCTCATACATCCCGGGGTATTGGTTAACCTGGGTAACGGCTTTGGATTTGCGGGGCGACTGGCTTTTGAAACTTCGGGGCGGTACGGCTTTACACCTGTGCTTAGTAAAGTGATCAAAAAGAATAAAGGTTCGGCTTTTTATATAGCCACGCCCATGCCGGTGCGTTTTGGCAACCAGCAACCGGCTTCTTTTACTGCCGGGTTTCAGATAGGTATTTCATTCTGATTTTTTTTGTATGAAAAAAGAAGCAACATATACATTACGTCAGCTCATCCTGTACTTTTTAAAGCTGGGTGCAACGGGATTTGGCGGGCCCGTAGCATTAGTAGGTTACATGCACCGCGACCTTGTAGAGAAACGGAAATGGATACCCGAGGCGGCCTATAAGGAAGGGCTGGCCCTGGCACAGCTGGCACCAGGCCCTTTAGCGGCCCAACTGGGGATTTACATGGGCTTTGTGCATTACCGTTTTGTGGGCGCTACATTAGCCGGGCTGGCATTTATATTGCCGTCATTTGTGATGGTGCTATTATTGGGTATGGCCTACCGTTTATATGGCGGCCTTCCGTGGATGCAGGCTGTATTTTATGGTGTGGGCGCAGCAGTTATTGGTATCATTACGCTGAGCTCTTATAAGCTTACTACCAAATCTATCGGAAAGCTGAATGTACAATCGGCCCGAAAGAACTGGCTATTGTGGTTATTTTTTATAGCAGCGGGGGTGATCACTTTTATTACCCGGCAGGAGTATATACTATTATTTGTAGCCGCCGGCCTCTTATACATGTTTGTAAAAGCGCCACCCAAACGTGCAGGCCGGTCAGCAATTAACAGTTTGCTCCTGTTACAAACCGGTTGGGCTGTAGCTGAAGACTCTGTATTGGCCCAGATTGCTATTTTCTTTACAAAAGCAGGTGCATTTGTTTTTGGCAGCGGGCTGGCCATCGTTCCCTTTTTGCATGCTGGTGTGGTAGAAGAACATCACTGGCTCACCGAAAGGCAGTTTTTAGATGCAGTGGCGGTAGCCATGATCACACCCGGCCCGGTTGTCATTACGGTTGGTTTTATTGGCTACCTGGTGGCCGGGGTTCCCGGGGCATCTGTCGCCGCCTTAGCTACTTTTTTACCCTGCTACCTGTTTACGGTCATCCCGGCACCCTATTTTAGCAGGATCGCTAAAAACCAATCCGTTCAATTTTTTGTAGAAGGTATAACAGCCGCTGTTATCGGTGCGCTGGCGGGGGCAGTGATAGTAATTGCCAACAGAAGCATCATAGATATTCCTACTGCGTTAATTGCACTTGCCAGCGTTCTCACCCTGGTTTATGTAAAGAAAATACAGGAACCCTATATTATTTTAATTGCTGCTGTGCTGGGAATGATACTAAAATCGTTTTTTGTATAGCCTTAAACAGCAAATGGCATAGTTATTGCTTATTTATCAGAAACAAATTTTACAATATTTACTTTAAAATAAAGATTTTCTCATAAGCAGTTAGTTTTGGTTGCGACCCCTGTTTCCACAGGGGTCTATTTTTTTATCAACCTATATCGGCTGGCAAAAATTCCATCACCGCAGGCAACTTATGAGCCCTGATCAACTGAACGGCATTTACAGGCAGCGAATACTGATTTCCCGCGTAGATTGATTATAACCGCTTCAGCCAGGGTAAGCTTCTATAGCATTAAACGTTGCTGATTTTAAATATCTTCGTATCTGTTAACTAACCCAGGCGGATGACATGACCCGATATGCAATAAAAAAAATCAGTATCTTATTAATTCCAATATTCATTTTAAAGGCATTGTTAAGCTGCAAAAACGAACAGAAAGATACATCCCGAAAAGAAAGCTCCGGACAACTCTCTTCTATCCCCGCAACCGAAAAGCCGCCTGCCTCCTCGTTACCCGCTGCAAACCAAAAAGATGAAGCAGCGCCTTTAACCGGTGAAGATTATTTAGATAGCAGTTGGGTAGGCAAAACCACCGCCGAAATCGCTCCTTACCGTCTCCACACTTGTTTTGGCGGAATGATTACAGGGCATTCCGAAAATGACAAATATGCTGTTGCCGCTTATACCTTAACGATTAACCAATGTAAAAAGGGTAAAAATAAAATAGTGCTGGAAAAATTGATCGATCATGATGCGCAGGGAAAAGCTAATTTTGAGATTAAAGACGAACTAACGGTCACCAGCAACTGGCCTGCAAAATGTTATTCGACCGTTTTGCTGCAATTGCAACCAGGCACTACTGAAAGAAGTTATTTAATCGCATACGAAGATAATAATGAAGCCGTGTTGAAAAACGTGTATCAAATCTGGGAGATTGATACAATTACCGGGAAGTTTATAAAAATGAAAGTACCTGCAGATTTTAGTTGTAATAATCCGGGATATACAGATGGTATATAAAGTTTCAGGCCCTCCGCTTCCTGGTAAAACCACCCGCTTTCCGCACTACAAATAAACCGTGCAGCCGCGTTCCTTCATAAACACCGCTGCTGATCGCGCAGCACAGATCAAAACTACTGCTACCCTTACTGCTTATCCTTTACCGAATTTAAGGAGTATCTTCATTTTGAATGAACTGTCTTACTAAGCTTCTTTACCGCGATCGTCTCTTTTTAACCAACTTAACTGTAAGCACGCTGCCTATCAGGAGTAGTCCTGCTGCGGCTATCATCAACTTGCTTCGCAATTGAAGTTTCCCGATATGGGTAGCGTGGTAGCTTTGAACAGGCTCCACCTCTTTTAAAAAGTCATCCACTCTACCGTCTTCGTAAATACCATCAGCATCTACCAAAACGCCTTTGTCCCCCTCATCATTCCGTAATAAGTAAATGGTAGTAGCCCGGGCATTGCGGCCGTCGACGGGATGATTTTTGAAAACGCGCCGGTAAACAATCTTCATTTGCGCCGGGTTATAATAAATATTGTTTTGATCCCATAGGCTACCGTCCTCTTTAAGGCGGAAGATCAAATCAAATCCTTTCTCCACCGCTTCGTTGATAACAACGGTAACAGGCGACACAGGCTCTTCTATCGTTTCTACAACTGCTTCATTAATTGTTCCCATATTTATTTTTCAAATGGAAGACAAAAACACTGCCGTTTTTAGCATAAGTATTGCTATGCATTTACAGAAACGACCTACAGGTCAATAAAAATTAAAATTTTAATTATCTTTTCGGGCCTTATGCAGTTAATTAAAGAAGCCGATCTGCTTACCCTTGTACAAAATGCCCCAATAGGCATCTGCATCCTTGATGCAGAAACCCTGTTAGCAGAACAACTCAATGACAAATTCCTGGAGGTTTCCGGAAAACCCCGGGAACAAATTATCGGCTGCTGGTATTGGGATATATTTCCCGGGTTCAGGGACGCTCACCAGTCTGCTCTCGAAAATGTAATAAAGACGGGCACCTCTTTTCATGCTGACGAGGTATCGATGATGCGGCTTCGACAGGGACGGCCTGAACCGGTTTTTGTAACTTTTGTTTATGCACCTTTAATTGCATCAACAGGTGAGGTTAATAAGATTTTTGTATGGGTTTTAGAAAACAGCAGCCAGGTTCATCAAAAAGAAAGAGCGCTGGCCGCAAAAACCGCTATGCAGCGGGAAAGAGACCGGCTTCACGAGTTTTTAATGCAGGCTCCCGCAGGTATCTGTATACTTGGAGGTGCGCATTTTATTTATGAGCTGGTGAATCCGCTTTATCAACAGCTATTTCCCGGAAGAGCATTATTAGGGAAAACGCTTTTGGAGGCGCTGCCTGAAATTAAAGACACCCCGATCATCGGTATTTTACAGGAAGTTTTCAGAACCGGTAAGCCATTTGAAGCTACCGAGCTGCTGGTACCCCTGGCAAGAACACCCGGAGGGCCCGTAGAAGACCGTTACTTTAATTTTATTTACCAGGCCCGCCATGATGAAAACGGACAACCTGATGGCATCCTGGTGTTTGCAATTGAAGTAACCGGCATGATGGTTATCCAGCAGCAACTGCGGGAGGCCCGTGAAAAGGCCGAACAACAGAAAAGAGTATATGAAGCCATCACTTCGGGCACACCTGACCTGATGTATGTTTGGGACCTGGACTATCGTTTTACTTATGCCAACAGCGCTTTGCTTACCATGTGGGGTAAAACCTGGCATACAGCCATTGGCAAGGGGTTAAGGGAAAACGGATACGAAGAGTGGCATGCCCAAATGCATGAGCGTGAAATTGACCAGGTACGCGCTACCAAACAACCGGTTCGCGGCGAGGTATCATTTCCGCATGCTGTATTAGGCAGGCGCATCTACGATTATATATTGATACCGGTATTGAACGAAGCCGGGGAAGTAGAGGCAGTTGCCGGCACTACGCGGGATGTTACCGAACGTAAACAGATGGAAGAAGCCCTGGCTAAAAGCAGGGACGAACTGCAATCTATAAATGAAGAGCTGGCAGTTACTAACGAGGAGCAGGCTGCTTCCAACGAAGAGTTAATTACTATTAATGAAGAGCTGGCCAGGGTTAATAACCGTTTGGCAGCTGCACAATTAAAGATTGAAGAAAACCAGGTAGCCTTGCGGCTGGCTATTGAAGCGGCTAATATTGGTACCTGGTATATACATTCGGTTACGCGTGAAATGATTGCAGATGCCAGGCTGAAAGAACTATTTGGCTACCATGCACATGAGCCGCTGAGCTTTGAGCAGGCATTGCTACAGGTTACCGACGAATACCGCGAGCTGGTAGCTGCCAAACTGGAAAATGCCATTACCCATGGTGAGGATTTTGATGTGGTATACCCCGTAACCGGCCTGCACGACCAACGCCTGCGCTGGCTACGGTCCATTGGCAACCTGGCGCCTGATCCGTCCGGAACTTTTTCCGCTTTCACCGGTGTTGTTATGGATGTGACAGAACAAAAGGCAGACGAGCAAAGAAAGAATGATTTTATTGGTATGGCCAGTCACGAACTAAAAACCCCGCTTACCTCGCTGACGGCTATCATACAGGTAGCTCATACCAAATTAAAGAACAGTGATGATCCTTTTATGGCCACAGCCATGCATAAAGCCAATGTTCAGGTAAAACGCATGGCAGCTATGATCAACGGCTTCCTGAACCTGTCCAGGCTGGAATCTGCCAAACTCATCATAGAGAAGCGCAGCTTCGATCTTGGTGCGGTTGTAGCGGATGTGGTAAAGGAAACAGAATTAACAGCGCCTACCCACCAGATCATCCTGATGAATCATGATAAAATTACGGTTCATGCAGACCATGATAAAATTGCATCGGTGCTCATCAACCTGCTGAGTAATGCCGTAAAATACTCCCCCAGGGGCACCGAAATAAAAGTTAACTATGAGCTTAAAGAAAGGAAGGTGAAAGTTAGTGTAAGCGACCAGGGCATGGGCCTAACGGAAGCAGATAAGCTAAAAGTATTTGACCGGTATTACCGGGCTGAAAACACGCAAATGCATTTTACTTCAGGCTTTGGAATCGGGCTTTATTTAAGTGCCGAGATCATTACCCGGCACAATGGTTCCATTTGGGTAGAAAGTGAACTGGGAAAGGGCTCTACCTTTTATTTCACATTGCCGGTGTAATCCTATTAAATATAAACGGAACGGGCAACTTCACTGGCAGACCTGAACCTGTAGCTTAACGTATCTCTTTTACAATAATTTCAAGCAGGATACGCAAATCGACATTGATAAGTGCGGCCAGTTTTTTCAATTCAAAAAGGTTAAATAGCTCAGGTTGATGCAACTTAATAATGTACCGTCCGTAATTAAGGCCGATAGCTTTAGATATAAAAGTTGGCGAAAGCTCTTCCAGCTGGCTCATCTTTTTGATTTTACCCTTTTCCATCAATGTCTTAATGGACGCTAACTGAATCGAATAATCCTTTTTAACCATCTTTACTAAAAGTGAATAGCGGTGAACCCACGATCACAAGGTTTCGTTGGCCTATTCCTTATTTTTATTGGACCAATAGTCCGGCTCATTTCTCCTGGAAATCGCCGCAACTACCTACGATTGCAAACTATTTAATTTTCAACAACTTAAGAAACAAAATTTAATATAAATTATTTTTTTTTGACAAAGTGTAACATTCTTCTCTTTTTTGCTATTATTATATAAAAGACGCAGATACTAACTTGAACCTCACGGTAGAAATAGCATTGGATGAACAGGTGGAACTTTGCCGCGAGGGCAATAAACAGGCCTTTTATGACGTGTATAACCGGTACGCCAAGGCTATGCTGAATAGTAGCATGCGGGTATTGAATAATCTGGCAGATGCAGAAGATACAGTGCAGGAAGCTTTTATAGATGCATTTAATAGTCTGGACAAATTCACCTATAAGAGCTCGTTTGAAGCCTGGTTACGCAGGATTGTTATTAATAAATCCATTAGCCTGTTGCGGAAAAAGAAGATTCAATGGGTAGATACAGAGATCGGTAATATTAATGCCGGTGACGATGCTGAACTGGATGAGGATGATTTTTCAGCAGATATTGACAGGATCAAAAGAGCTATTGCAAAGCTCCCCGAAAATTATCGCGTAATCTTTAACTTATTTGTTATAGATGGCTTGAAACAGGAAGAAATTGCCGCACTTCTTAATATATCTCATAATAATGTAAGAACGATTTACCACCGCGCAAGGAAAAAGGTGATCGATACAGTAAACGCTATAGCATGAGTAAGAAACTGGAAGATTTTATCAGGAATAATAAAACGGCGTTTGATGAATACACTCCGTCTGACGCCCTATGGCAACGTATAGAAGGTAAGCTGGAGGTAGTAAAAGAGACGCCGGCCAAAAGCAGGGTATTTGCCTTAAAAAGCTGGATGAAGGTGGCCGCGGTTTTGGCCTTACTGGTAACAACAGCTGTGGTTTTTTATAACCTGAACCGGAACGGTGGTCAAACACCAGGTATTACTGCAACAACCGGAAATGAAAACGACAGCACTCCGGTTATGGTTAATAAAAGTCCGGAGGATATTGTTGAAGATCAGCCCCTGGTGGAAAATGATAGTCCCCATGGCCAACTGGCGGGGAGTGATCCTAAAAAAGAAAAAAGTGTAACCCCGCAAAGAAGTATAGAGGAAGAGGAGTTATATCATTACGTAAGGCTGATTGAAATAAAGCAGGGACAGATGAAGGAGCTGAAGAAAACGGAGCCTGAGCTTTATAAGGAATTTTCCAAGGATGCCGAAATGCTGGAAACCTCTTATGACGCGTTAAAAGCGCAGCTATCCAGGGGAGTAAACAGCGAAAAATTACTGGAAGCCATGATTGGCAATTTAAAAATGCAAGCAGATCTGCTCAATAAACAACTCGAGATTTTAAAACAAGTACACAAAAAAAAGAAATTGAACGATGAGAAGGACTCTTTCGGCGGTAAGGTCAGCGGGCAAACGTTCGGCACCGCGACAACC
>JBCNOR010000113.1:0-10935 GCA_039593785.1 Niabella sp.
CCAACCAGATATTACCTTCCCTGTCAGCTTTTATCGAAAGGGTGTTCTGGCTTTGCAGGCCTTCATTTATGGTAATCCTTTCGAGTAATTGCCCTTTTCGATCCAACACATAACAACCACCCAGGCGGGTAGCAACCAGGAAGTTTTTGTCGGGCAATTGAATTGTCTGATATATACTTCGAGTTGCAACTTCTCTGATGGACGGCGTTCCAAAAGAAGTAAGTCCTTTATGATCAAGAACGAAAAAACCAAATTGCTGGGTGGCAATCAGCAATGAGTCCTGTCCAATTGAAATAATTGAACGAACTGCTGCGCCCGCAGGAAGCTGGTCCCCGAAAGGAACCGGTTTCCAATCTCTTCCATTCTCAAATAGCAAAAGTCCCCGGTTGACGTCGTGTGCAATAATATGCTTTCCGGTTTCACCCAGGAAAGACCAATAGTTGCTGGCGTAGGTCTGTATCTTACCTTTATTGAGTACGAATATTTTTGAGTTGATCCTAAAAAAAACGGAGTTGTCTTTCTCACAAATGTTCCAGACATCGGTAAATGTATTATCCTCTGGTGACAGTAACGGGTTCAGTGAGTGATAAGCCAGCCTCCCCTGTGCATCTGCTTTGAAATAGCCAATCTGCCCCTGGCCTCCAACATAAATATTACCGTCCTTTGAAACCATAACCGAACGTAATGCAATGCCATTGGGTAACCGGTAGGTTTGCCAATATACCCCGTCAAAAGTGAGCAGTCCGTTGTTATTGGCAAAGTACATTATACCTCTTTCATCCTGGTCAATGCCCCAGTTCTGGTTTCCGCCTTTATATGATTTTTTTGAATAGTTTATGATGGATGGATTGCCTATTACATTTTGCCCGGTGCAAGGCAATGCCCCTATTAAAATGCAAAGCAGCAAGAAACCGTAATATTTGTAGTCAACCATTGGCTTAATTCTCAAACGATGGTAAATATATTCAATTCAGAAATCCGCTCCATATCCATTTATAATATATTCCATTTTATCATGAACAGATTTCATCACAATACCCGTTGAATTATTATTGCTCTAAAGAAAATGATCCTTTTAGCCCGGAGTCGCTGCTGCCTCCCACCCATACATTAAACATGCCGCTCTCAGCCTTTTTAACGAGATCTAAACCATAGAAAGCTAAATCACCGCTGCTTAATTCAAATGTCACCAGTTTTGTTTCACCTGGTTTTAAACTGATCTTTTGATAGCCTTTTAGTTCTTTAACCGGCCGTGCTATCGATCCAACTATATCCCGGACATACAATTGGGCTATTTCTGTCCCTTCATATTGGCCGGTATTGGTTAATGTTGCAGACACTTTCATTTTCTCCCCGGGTTTTATTTTGGTAGCTGAAAGCTTCAGATCTTTATACTCAAAGCTGGAATAAGAAAGCCCGTAACCAAAAGGGAAAAGCGGATCTCTTCCTGAGTCCAGGTAAAAGGAACTGTTGCCCAATGAGCTCTGCTTAGCCTCCAGCGGAATTTCATCCAGTTTCATGGGATTCTTTGGTCCGGGTCTGCCGGTATTGTTATGGTTATAGTACATAGGGATCTGTCCTACTTCACGTACAAAAGTAACCGGGAGTTTACCGCTCGGGTTGGCCTTTCCGAAGAGCAGGTCCCAAATGGCTGGCCCGCCCATAGTACCAGGATGGAAATTGTATAACACGGCATCGGCATTGGGTAAATCGCGTTCAATCGTTAAGGGACGACCCGCCATAGTTACCAGTACAACCGGCTTATTTGCTGCCTTCAGTGCTGCCAGCAAATCTGATTGCACACCTATCAGGTTGATATTGGATAGCGAATGCGCTTCGCCGGAAAGAATGGATTCTTCTCCAAGGAATACAACTACAACATCAGCCTGTTTGGCGGTATTCACTGCTTTTTCAAAATTGGCTTTGTTTTTATCCCTGCTAAATGCCAGGGCCGGTTCGTAAACATAATTAATATGCTTGTATTCGGTTTGTAATGCTTTGAGAGGTGTTACCGTATATTCTTTCTGGCCATCAAAAACCCAGGTCCCCATCTGGTCATGTGGCGCATCGGCCATGGGGCCAATAACAGCAATCTTTTTACGAGCATCAAGTGGTAATAACTGGTTATTATTTTTTAGTAAAACCGCTGATTTAACGGCTGCCTCTCTTGCTGCATTTAAATGCGCCTGGGAGTAGGTTTTGCCCGGCCCGGTTGGCGCAAAAGGATTTTCAAATAAACCCATGCGGATTTTAATACGCAGGATATTTTTAACCAGTTCATCAATGGCTTGAACAGGCACTTTCCCTTCTTTTACCAGCTGCTCCAAATTTTGAATATAGGTTTGGCTTACCATCTCCATATCCAGCCCGGCATTGGCTGATAGCGAAGCTACTTCCTTTCCATCTGCAGCAAATCCATGTGAAATCATCTCCGACATAGAGGCCCAGTCTGAAACCACAAAGCCGTCAAAATTCCATTCTTTCCTCAATACCTGTTTCAGGAGAAAGCTGTTTCCCGAAGCCGGTATGCCATCATTATCGTTAAAAGAAGTCATTACTGTAGCAGCGCCTGCTTCTACTGATTTTCTGAAAGGTTCCAGGTATACGTTACGCAACAAGTGAATGGGTATATTGGTGCTGTTATAATCCCGGCCACCTTCTGCAGCGCCATAGCCAGCAAAATGCTTCAAACAGGCTGCGATAGAAGTAGCGTCTGATAACTTATTACCCTGGAATCCTCTGACCATAGCCGCACCCAAGCGGCCGGCCAGGTAGGGGTCTTCTCCCAGACTTTCTGCGATCCGGCCCCATCTTGCATCACGGCTGATGTCCAGCATTGGAGCGAAAGTCCAGTTAATACCCTTTTCCCGGGATTCCACGGCTGCTATATGGGCTGCATTCTTTACCAGCTCATCATCAAAGGAAGCAGCCTGGCCAAGCGGAATGGGAAAGATGGTATGCAACCCATGGATCACATCGCGGCCTATAATTAAAGGAATACCCAGGCGGCTTTGTTGTAAGGCCACTTGCTGAAGTTGATTTACTTCTTCGGCTTTGGTGACATTTAGTAACGAACCGATCTCTCCTTTTTTAATCTTTTCTTCAAGATCTTTATTTATTTGATCAAAATTCAATTGGTTCATTTGCCCGATCTTCTCAGCCAGCGTCATCTTACTGATTAAATCACTGACCCGTGCTGATTCGGATCGGGTTTTGTCTTTATAAATAATGTTATTTTGACTATATAACGACATGTTAATTGAGAAGGCTAAAAAAGCAACTGAAAAAATCCTGCTACTCCACTTATTCATTGAATATACTAATTGATTTATTAATAAAAGCAATACCTGCCCGGTAAGTGCCACCTGGCATCCCCTGCATCAGGGGTATTGCGGTAAATAATTGATGATTTACTATACTATTTCTCGTTCTGCGGCGCTTTTGTAATTACTTCTTCAAAAACGGTCCTGCTTAAAAGGCCATCATCCGTATCGCCGGCATATTCCCAGTACATAGCGCCCCGTAAATTATTTGCGTTAATAAACGCAACTTTTATTTTGATGGACTCGGGTGATTCGTAGGTACATACCATTTCCCCGGCGGCATTGACCAGGTAAGGCACTTTGGCAACAGCATCCCATTTGGTTTCAAAGTCGGTTAGTTTAATAAGATCCCTGTAATGTATAAATCCCTTTATATCTTTATTATTACCTCTTCCATAAAAAGGAATCCCCAGTACCAGTTTATCCATAGGCATACCGGCGGCATGATGCGCTTTAACTCCTTCTTCCCCTGATCCGGATCCAGTCATTTCTGACCGGTGTAAGGCCGCATGGTGCTTAGGCGGGTTTCCTGAATCATAAGCCATAATATTTACAAAGTCGACCACATCTTTAATAGCTGTGAAATCGATGTACTTTCCACTCATCACCGTTGCCAGTGTCAGTAGTTTGTTCTTCCCGATAGCTTTTCGTATATCCTGCATCAGTAAAGTGAAATTCTTGGTATCATCTTCAGAAGCAGAAATACCTCCGGCTTTGCTGGTGGGATATTCCCAGTCGATGTCGATTCCATCCAAGTCGTATTCTTTTACTATGCGGGCGCAATCGTCTGCAAATTTTTTACGGTTCTGATCATCAGCAGCCATCTCGCTGAATCTGCCACTGCCCCATCCGCCGATCGAAAGCAACACTTTTAGGTCTTTATTATCGGCTTTTAACGCGGCTACGGTTTTTAAACGCAGCGGGTTGTCAATCCTTACCCCGTCAAAAGTTTCAGCAACATGTCCGAAAGCATAATTAATATGCGTTACATAGCGGGTGTCTGGCAGGGCCTGCGTCCAGGAAGTAACATAAGCTACAACCACTTTCTGAGGCTTTTCTTTATCTGTATTACGAGCCCAAAGCGAGGCTCCCCATAATAACATTACTGAAAACAAGCTGCAGATTTTTACCATCGTTAGTTTTTTTATAAACAGTTAATAGATATTTATACGCCAGGAACGATTTGTGCGCCTATTGCAGGCTGTCATCATTATAGATTAAGTCTATGACAGGCAGGCCAATTGTCTTACAATAGGTCCAAAGCTTAGCTGGTATATAGTAAGTCCGAATCTTTCGCAAACGTCTACTATAAATTTGTCTCCACCCATAACAAGCATGCTCATCGTTCAAGGGGTACAAATATGCATTGCCAAGGGATTGTTTTCCAAAAAAAACGGTACGTCAAAAATGCATCATAGAAAATAAAATTAATTGATAATCAGTCAATTGTTCAGGTTGGGCACATTTTGCTGTACGCTGATTTCACAAAAAGCCTCTATGGTCAATTTCTTCCTTACCGGTGTCAGGGTTTGAAGGGAAGGTTTATTGTAGATGCAAATTTTGGAAACATAATGCTACATGGGATAGTTGCATTCTCAATTCCTGATTTTTTATAGAAAAAGCAGCTGCAACCTTTTATAGAACGGCTGCTTCTTTGCGTAAATGCGGCTTCTTTATGCAAAAATTCTTGAGTATTTTACTGCTTTATTTCATCACGGCCATGACCATCAGTGCTCAATCAGTAGTAATAAATGCAGACGGCACCCATTCCCCGGTCATTCGAACGGGTAACACAGTTGTAGCTATTAATCCCGACGGCACACATTCGGTAGGCATGGTTACAGGTAATATGATTACAGTTGTTGATCCGCAAGGCAGACATTCTATAGGATTCACTCAAGCGGATATAAATTCAAATATCATCGGTAATCATGCCAATACATATTTCCGGAGCTCTTCACTTAACTTTCGAAGCCGACATGCAGAAGCCGCGCCCAACCGTTTCTATTTAGTAACAGGCAAAAGGCGGACCCGACAGTGGAAGCCTCAAAAATTTCAATACTCTTTCGTATCTCAACCCGCACTGAAGCAGATCATGCCGGGTAACCAAAATACTTTGGCTGGTGTAAAAACGGGAAATCTAAAAAGCTACCTGTAATAATTTACCATAAAAATCAGCCTTATATTCATGAATCCCCCCTGGTTTCTAAGAACCACCAGCTATTCTAAAATTTAGTGAAATCCCATTTGCCCATGTAAGGTCTTGATCTCATCATATTGGCGCTGGCATCATTAAAGGTCTCTTTCCTGGGATCCCATTTCAGGCTGCGTTGTAATTCGTAAGCAATATTCACTGCATTGCAAATGGTGGCCGTACGGTGACCTATTTCTACATCGCAGATCGGCCTGGATCTTTTTTTAATAGCATTGATCCAGTCCTGGTAATGATTATCGCTAAAGTACAGCCGCTTGTCTTTAGAGCTGAATTTAGTATTTACAATATCGGCGGGGTTGCTGCGTAAGAATGAACGGCTTACTTCAATAGTGCCCTTCTCTCCTATAAACTGTATAGCGTTGCCTTCTCCCCATTTCTTATGATGCACTTTTACACCATTTGCGTATACATAATACAAACCTGTTTTTGCAGCCGGTTCATCAGGGGCTACAAATTCCACCGGGCCCGACCGGTCCATTCCCAGGGCCCACTGCACAATATCAAACATATGGGCGCCCCAATCAGTGATGTATCCGCCTCCAAAGCCCTGGTAGCCCCGCCACCAGGCCCATTTGGAATCTTCTATGGGCGGCGACAAAACAGGGTTATAACCCCTGTACATAGAAGGACCTATCCAAAGATCCCAGTCCAGGTATTCCGGGGTAGGCAGAGAAGGCAGGTCACATTGCATCACCGGCTCTCCTACCGACACATTAATTTCTTTGATCTTTCCTATATAGTTATTGGCAACCAGTTCTGCAGCCTGCCTGAAATTGTATGATGAACGTTGCATACTGCCTGTTTGAAAAACACGTTTATGCTTACGGGTAGCGTCTACCATGGCTCTTCCTTCGGCAATGGTGAGCGCCAGCGGCTTCTCACAATAAATATCTTTACCCGCGGCGGCTGCGTCAACGGCCATCTGCGCATGCCAATGATCCGGCGTTGCAATAACTACGGCATCAAGCCCTTTCATGGCAAGCAGCTCGCGATAATGCTTAAAGCGTTCAATACCCGCGATGCCTTTATTTTCATTAACCTTTAAAGCACGCTGATAAAAATGCTCCAGTTTCTTTGTATCAACATCGCAAACAGCGCTTACGTATGCTTCTTTACAAGCGCTTATTCCCCTGAGCAAAGTATCGGATTGTTTTCCTAATCCTATATACCCGATATTGATGCGGTCGCTGGGTGCAACATGGGATTTACCTCCCATTACATAGGATGGCAAAATAGTGAGGGCAGCAGCAGCTTTCGCGGTTTGGCCGATAAATTTTCTTCTTTTCATCAGTTGGTTTTAATAGATATGATATGTCAGATAAAAATCGTTAAAAAAAAGCAATCTAAAAAATGCCTGATGCAATCATTTTGACTAATCCCTTTAACCCTCCTGAGGCTGATAGCGGTTCAGCAACTTAGGCTGTGGTGGCAGCCGATCCGAAATAAGCCCGTCAGGTAAGGTAAACTATAATTACTCCTGTTCCGCATAGAATACAAAGACTGCCACCTACTATATTCTGGTATATGGGGTACTTGTTCTTAAAAACACTTTCCATACCGTCATACCCATCGGTCATAAAGTAAGCCTTATCCTCTTTCTTAATACCAGCAATAAAAGCATTTAACCCATAAACTAACAGGAAGATACCGATCAGGATATATATGATTCTTTCCAACATGATGCAAGGCAATCTTCATTAAACCAAAAAACCGCCTCAATTTATTGAGACGGTTTTTCTGAGGTCTCGAGCGGATTCGAACCGCTGTACGAGCTTTTGCAGAGCTCTGCCTAGCCACTCGGCCACGAGACCTTTTTTCTGTCTATCCGCCAGCTGGCTGATAGAGACCTTTTCTTTGAAGGCTTGCAAAAATAGGGTATTTTTGATAAATTTTCATCATCAATACACTAAAAATATTATGAGCAGGATAGCCGAAAGCGAATTGATATTAAATAACCGTGGTGCAGTATACCATTTAGACCTGAGACCAGAGGAATTGGCAGGTACTGTTATCACGGTTGGAGACCCTGACCGCGTAAAGGAGTTCAGCAAATATTTTGATCATATAGAAGTGCAGCAGCAACACCGGGAGTTTGTAACCCATACCGGAACCATTGGGGGAAAGAGATTGACGGTACTTTCTTCCGGTATAGGGCCAGACAATATAGACATTGTGATGAACGAGCTGGATGCGCTGGTAAACATTGACTTTGAAACCCGCCAGGTGAAGGAAAACTTAACCGCGCTGAATATCATACGGGTTGGTACATCGGGCTCATTGCAGGGCGATATTGGTGTTGATGAATTTGTAGCCTCAACCCATGGCCTGGGCATTGACAACCTGCTTAATTTTTACCTGCACGAAAGAAATGATGAAGAAGCGCAATTGCTGCAATCATTTATAACGCATACCCAGATTAAGGTGGATCCATATATTACCGGTGCCGCTCCATCCCTGCTCAAGCATTTTGCACAGGGCTTTCACCAGGGTATTACCGTAACCTGCCCGGGATTTTATGGTCCCCAGGGGCGTGTATTGCGACTAGGTATCAGTAACCCTAACTTAATAGACCGTCTTACTGATTTCAGTTTTGGCCAACACCGCATTACCAATTTCGAAATGGAAACATCGGCCATCTATGGCTTGGGTAAATTGCTGGGCCATCATTGCCTGGCCCTGAACGCTATTGTTGCTAATAGGGTGAAAAAGGAATTTAGCAAGGATGGCAAAGCAGCTGTAGAAAACCTGATCAAAACTTTCCTTTCCACATTTGTACAACATTTTTAAGGAAAGAACTGTTAAACAACAAAGACCCGTTGTTTAATTTTCTAAACACATAGAAACATAGTTTTTATTGTTTAAGGTAACATAGGGAGCACATATTTTCATTAAAGCTGAAGAGCTGTGACCTCTTAATGGATCTCAATTATGACCACATCTGTTTAATCATCCTGATGGTGTTATAATTGGGAAGGTTTGAATAAGTTTGACATTAAAGAAAGAAACAAATAAATAAAATGCGCTTTTATAAATACCAGGGAACTGGAAATGATTTTGTAATAGTAGATAACAGGGAAGTAAACCATAGCGCTCTTTCGCAGGAGCGCATTCACCAGATCTGCGATCGCCGTTTTGGCATTGGTGCGGATGGCTTTATGCTGCTCAATAATAAACCCGGATACGATTTTGAAATGGTGTACTATAATGCTGACGGACGGGAAGGAAGCATGTGTGGAAATGGGGGACGCTGCATTGTTCAGTTTGCACACGACATCGGAATCGATAGAAATAATTTTAAATTCCTGGCAGTTGACGGCGATCATCTTGCCGATATTACCGATGGATTGGTTTCATTAAAAATGATGGATGTAACAGGCATCAATCAATTTGACGGGCATTCTGTTTTGAATACCGGATCGCCCCACTATGTAAAAAAAGTAACAGGTCTTGCAGAGATGGATGTTTATACCGAAGGCAGGAATATCCGGTATAACGACGAATTCAACGAAAAAGGCATTAATGTAAATTTTGTTGAGGTATTAGAAAACGGGTCTCTGAAAGTAAGAACCTATGAACGTGGTGTAGAAGACGAAACTTTTTCATGCGGAACGGGCGTCACAGCTGCTGCGCTGGTCTTTTATCAACAGAAAACAGGCCGAAACTCAATAGATATTGAAGTGCTGGGCGGAAAATTGAATGTAAGTTATAACAGAAATGCGGATGGTTCTTATGACGACATCTGGTTAAAAGGCCCTGCAGTAAAAGTATTTGAAGGAAGTGTTGGTATTTAAAAGGATAAAGAAAGTACGATGATCCATACAATCAACCTGCGCGTATATGGCGTATTGGTAAATGATAAAAAGCAGGTACTGGTAAGCGACGAAAGGATTTACTATAACAACCTCGAAGTAACTAAGTTTCCAGGCGGGGGATTAGAGCTGGGAGAAGGTACCCGCGATTGCGTTATCCGGGAATGTAAAGAAGAAATAGGGATTGATGTGGAAGTAGTGGATCATATTTATACTACCGACTTTTTTCAACAATCTGCCTTTAACCCCGAACACCAGATCGTGTCCGTTTACTACCTGATCAGGCCACTGGAACCCCTGGATATACCAGTTAATAACGGGAAAGCGGTATACCCCCAACAGGTATCTGAAATTTTCAGGTTTGTTGACTGGGAATACTTTAATGAAGCTGTTATGACGCTTCCTATTGATAAAATAGTAGCGAAACTATTGCGTGAAAAATATTAGCCTGGCGATCGGTCAGGCCTTTTTGGGATCATCTTCTACCAGCTGTGGAGATAGAGGTTCCGGTTTAGGTTCTTCATCATCTTCAGGGTGATTATGAACAAATTCGTTCATGTAAATATCGTACATCACAATTACATAACTAATCAGCAAGGGCCCGAATACCAGACCAACAAACCCAAATAAGCTTAAGCCTACCAACACGCCCATAATAGTGATAACGGGATGCGTATCGCCTATTCGTTTCAATAAGGTAATACGTGCAATATAGTCTACATTACCGGTTATAACAACATGATACAACAATAGCAAAGTTGCATTCAGCGTGTCACCTGTGGCAAACATATATATAACTACGGGAACCCATACGATCATGGTACCCACCACGGGAAAGAATGCGCACACGCCCGTTAAAAATCCATATAAGCCCCAGTCCTGTACGCCAAATAGCGCATAACCGATAGTTGCCACAACACCTTGTATAATGGATATCATTGGAATACCCAGTGCGTTGGCAATTACTACCTTCTTGGTTTCATCAGATAAAATCTTAACATTACGCCGCTTCAGTGGTACCGCTTTATTCAGGTACCTTTCTATACCGGCGCCATTGTAGAGCATATAATACAATATAAACAACATAATAGCCAGGTTAGACACGAGGTTCAAAGTGCTGTTCAATAACTTAGGAACAAAAGCTGTTATCTTGTTTACTGCATTGGATATGGAATTCTCCGATATCAGGTTAAACCCCACCTTTTTTTGAACTACATCGATGGTTTGCTTTGCAGAATTTAATATCTGTGTTGGGTTTTCAAGTACGCTGTTGATCTTAGGACTGATTAACGTAACCGCCAGGGTAATAGGAATGCCTACCACAACCAGGTAAAATAGTATGAACGCCATGGCCGTCCAGCCTTTTTTCCATTTTTTGTCATAAACAAAGCGAAAATACTTTTTACGGCTTACAATATATAGGGTAACCGCACCTAAAAGACCTGGTAAAAACCCCACCAGTTCTTTTATAACAGTGATAATAAGCAGCAGGATAATTGCCAGTATTAATATTTGTTTGATCCGCTCGTTAAATATTTTTTGAGGCATATAGATTTGGATAAGATTTATAAGTTATTTAAGATAAAGA
>JBCNOR010000114.1:0-10920 GCA_039593785.1 Niabella sp.
TCTGTATGGCAAAAAAAACATCAGCGTCTACCCTTATCAAATTACATGGACAAAAACAGGCCGTGCCACCGCCGGAGCAGCCCGCTTACACCGAATATTTCACACTCGACGAAACGTATCAGCTAAGCGGTACCCGGGCCCCGGGGGATGAACAATTAGTAAGATTAACACCGAAAGATTATATACAGCTCACTTTCAGCGATGCTTCCACCTGGTTTGGCAATACAGAAACATTAGCTGAAATATTTCCTGAACTCAACCTGCAAAGCCGTTCGGGTGAGCCTGTAGCACTTCCGGTTGTAATCAGTTCTGACGACACTTCGCGGAGCATAGCCAGCCAGGTGGTGCTGAAACTTTTCCAGAAATACACCAAAAAAGTAGTAAACATTGGGCTGATCAAAATTGCAGAAACCTACCAAAAAAGATCGCTGGAAAACAGGAGTGGCTTATATAGTGTGGATGCAGACTTCTCCCTTTTTCCTTATAAAAATATCGATTCAGCAAAACCTGTCCTGTTATTGCTACATGGCACCGCTTCTTCTACAAAAGGATCTTTTGCAGCATTAACCTCGGGTAATATATGGAAAGAACTGATCAAAGTATATGGTGATAATATCCTGGCCTTTGAACACGAAACGCTTACCAAGAGCCCGTTACAGAATGTTGCAGAATTAATAAAATTATTACCGGCCAACAGCACCATCGATATTATCTCACACTCCCGTGGCGGATTGGTGGGTGATATCCTGATGCGGTTCACCGAAGATGCCGATGGATTTATGGAGGAAAGCGTGGCGCTCCTGGAGGAAGCTCAACGAAAAGAGGACCTGCAATATATTAAAGCATTGCAAAAAACAGCAGCTTCAAAATCAGTAAAGATCAATCGCTTTGTAAGAGTAGCCTGTCCGGCAAAAGGCACATCGCTATTGGGCAAACGGGTAGATATTTTCATGAATGTATTGATCAACCTGATCAATGTATCCAGCCCGGTTTTGATGCCATTGATAGAAGGGCTAAAAGCCATGATCAGCCAGGCTCTTGAAAGTAAGGCTGATGTAGAAGTGTTGCCCGGACTGGAAGCCATGAATCCCGAATCCGTCTTTCTGAAATGCCTGAATACAGTAAGCAGTTATGAAAACGAGTTGCCCAGGGGATTTGATAACCGCCTGTTCGTGATCTCCGGTAATAGCAAGTTCAGCATAAGCTTAAACGGCCTCAAGGTATTGCTGACCAGGTTCTTTTTTAAATGGGATCAGAACGACCTGGTAGTAGACACCGCATCCATGTACCAGGGAGCCCGTCGTAAAACAGCGGTTCAATACTTTTTGGACGACGGCAGCAATGTCAATCACTTCAACTACTTCACTAATAAAAAAACGCAGGACGCCATACTGCTGGCATTAACCGCAACCACCGACCGCATTACCACTTTCAAAGAAATGGAGGTAGAGAACTATGCGGCACTAAGCAGGGGTATTTTTGGTTTGGACGGCGGCAAGCTGGGCATTGTAAAAGCAACGGGCAAAAAGCCGGTTGTATTATTATTGCCAGGCATCATGGGCTCTTTTCTTGAAAAAAATAATAAGCCCTTATGGATTAATTACCTGGCCTTCGCCTTTGGTGGATTGACCAAACTGAAAATAGAAAATACTGATATTGTTGCTACGGGCATCATCAAAACAGCGTATAAAGATCTTGTGGCTTATTTGTCTGCCAGCTATGACGTAGAGGTATTTCCTTTCGATTGGCGCCGTCCCATATCAGAATCCGGCGCTACTCTTAATCAGCGGATATTAGAGCTGCAAAAGTTACAACAACCCATTTCGCTGGTAGGGCATTCTATGGGTGGATTGATCATCAGGGATATGGCCATCAGTTATCCCGATACCTGGGCATGGTTGAATGCGCAACCATCTTTCAGAACTATTTTATTAGGCACACCCTGGCTGGGCTCTTACCGTATACCGCATGTATTGAGTGGCAAAGACGCCATCATCAAACAATTGGATACGATTGACTTTGCACATTCGAAAGGCGGACTGATCAATATGTTTGCAAAGTTCCCCGGCTTGCTGGGCCTATTGCCCCTGGGCACCGGCGACGTCGATTTCAGCAACAAAAAAGAATGGGAGGTATTTGCGGGTGCAACCGGATTGAAATGGGCAATACCCGACAATCAGCTGCTATCGGAGTTCGCCGATTTCAGAAAAAAGATCAACAATAACCTGGAACAGTTAAATCATGATAAAATTATTTACGTAGCGGGCAAAGATGATCAAACAGTAAGTGGTTACAGCTACGAGAACGGCCAGTTACAGTTTAAAACCACTGCCGAAGGAGATCAGAGCGTTACCTGGGCTACCGGTATTCCCGCGGGCATCAACAGGCAAACCTCTTTATATTATACCAACGCTACACACGGCGGGTTAACCACTCAGAAGTATTTATTCCAGGGCATTAAAGACCTGCTGGATAGAGGCACTACCGGAGCTGCCGAATTTAGTCGTAAGCCTTTACCCACACAACCCATTAGCCGTACTATAGCTAAAGAGAGCTATAATTTCGAAATCAGTGAGAGGGCTATCGAGTCTAATCTTTTAGGTTTAGGCCTTGATGCATTTGTAGAAAAGACCAACACCCCCATTTTAAAGGTTTCGGTAAGCAAGGGCGATATGATCTATGCCAGTTACCCGGTAATGCTGGGCCATTTTGCCAATGATGGTATTTATGGCGCAGAAACCATCGCCAATAAATATCTCAACAATATACTTTCATTAAAACATTCGCTGGGCATATACCCGGGCAATATAGATACCCATACTTTTTTTAAAGACAATAACTCGCTGTTTAAAGGATGCATCGTTACCGGGTTAGGACAAGCAGAATTTCTGAATAGCTATCAACTGTCTAAAACTGTTGAAAGCGCTGTAGCCGACTACCTGCTCACATTTAGCAGGACCCATTTCAGGAAAACCGGTGTAAAAAATAAAATAGGTTTGTCATCCCTGATCATTGGTGCGGATTATGGCGGAATGGCCATTGAAAGCTCATGCAGGGCCATTATGCAAGGTATTGTCAATGCCAACGATAAGGTTCAAAAACTAACCGGCAATGAAGACCTGTATGTAGATGAGCTGGAATTTATAGAACTATTTGAAGACAAAGCCATCACCTGTTTTTACAGCCTTACCAATTTCATCAATGGCAATAGTGATGGCATGAATATTTTCTGGAAAGAGCGAAAAATAAAAAGCCTGTTTGGCGCCCGTAAGCGCCTGCTGGTAGATAACAATGTTACCTGGTGGCAGCGGTTAAGTGTGGTGGCCAACAGCGACCCACAGCAGGGCAAAAATAAAACGGACAAGACGCTCTCCTACTATTCCAGCACCAATAATGCCCGCGAAGAAAAAAAAGAGCTGCATCACAACCTCCCTTTGATTGAAGCTTTACTGGATGATATCTCCATTAAAAAGAGCTGGTCCTTTGACAAAGCCAAAGCTATTTTTGAGCTGCTCATACCTACGGATTTTAAAGAGAACATTCGCCGCAACTCCCCTATTCTCTGGGTGCTGGATAAATTTACGGCGTCTTTCCCCTGGGAACTGCTGCAAACCGGCTCCGCAGCAGAGAAGCCGTTATGTGTAACCGCCGGTATGATCCGCCAGCTGGCGACATCTGACTACAAAGCCAGCAACCCGGTTAAGACCAACAATGCTTTAGTTATTGGCGATCCTGATCTGAATGGCTTTACCAAAGCAGGCCAGTTACCCGGGGCCGAAAAAGAAGCCTTAGCAGTGAACGACCAACTGAAAATAGCCAAAGAATTGACTATTGAGGGACCGTTGATCCATGCCGGTAGTGATGAAATATTAACTGCCCTTTTTAAGCAGGATTATAAGATCGTACATATTGCAGGTCATGGCTTTTTTGATGAAAAAAATCCGGCAGCCTCCGGGCTATTAATTGGCAGCATGAAAGACAGCGATGAACCTATGTTCCTGACGCCTCATCATATCAACCAGTTGCCCTCTACGCCCGAGTTTGTTTTTATTAACTGTTGTTTCCTGGGCCGGATCAATCCTTACGCCGAAGAATACGCTGCCAACCGTTTTAAGCTGGCGGCCAATATAGGTACGCAATTAATTGAGAATGGTGTAAAAGCCGTAATAGTAGCCGGATGGGAAGTAGACGACAGCGCGGCTTTGGCATTCGCAGAGATGTTTTACGGTAAAATGCTGGCGGGATATAATTTTGGAGAAGCCGTATTAGCTGCCCGGCAACATGTATATAATAAGTTTAGCTATACCAATACCTGGGGAGCTTTTCAATGCTACGGCCAGCAACATTACACCTTTGACCTTGAAAGCAGCGGCGAGACCTATGAAAGAATTTATCATATAGCCCAGGAAGCAGAAAACGACCTGGATAACCTGCTGAGCAAAACTGAAGTAGCTTTTTATAATCCGGATGATCTGCTCAATGAACTGCAATCCATATCTAAAGCCATTGACATGGCAAACTTCACACATGCAGAAATGCGCCAGAAAGAAGCACAGGCTTATATGGAACTTAACGATTATGAAACCTCTACTAAGCTATACGATAAATTATTTCAAAATGAAAATGCCCGGTTTGATGTAACGGCCCTGGAAAACTACCAAAACATGGCGGTAAACAAGGAAATAAGCCGATACCTGAAAGACAATTCCGCCCCTCTGTCAATTATAGAGAAAATCGATAGCAGTATTGATAATCTTTATTACCTGTTGCAAATATGGGAGACTGGCCAAAGGCTGGCCTTACTGGGAAGCGCCTTTAAGCGAAAAGGGTTTGTATTGCCTTCTGACACGAAAAGTGAAAAGGCAAAGATAGACGCCCTTGAAGCAGCTGCCCATTATTACCGCCTGGCTTTTGAAAAAACGGGAACCAGCTATACTTTTTCCAACTGGATCATACAGGAGGCCTTTATCGTTAAAAAGAAGCAACAGAAATGGGGACAAGAAGTCACCCGGCATAAAACCCGTTATCAACTGCCTACGCCGGCGCAAATAAAAAAACAGCTGGCTGACATGGAAAAAAACAATGATGAGAGCAGTAACGAGCAGGTATATTGGAATATGACAGAAATCATCGATATATCCCTGTGCCGCTACATCCTTAACCCCACTGAAAACAACTTCCGGGACCTGGCAAAAAAACTAAGACATATATGGGCTTTAGCGGGCTCCAGGAACAAACAGCAGAAACAGGTGATCAACCTGCGTATACTGGCGCATTACGCCGGGTTTGCAGGACTGGGTAGTATTGAGAAAAAGTTAGGAGCTTTTGTAAAAGATTTATAGAGCCATTGATAAGCGAATGTATGGCTAGCGCCATAGCTGCTGATGCCTTTTTTGCGGAAATGAAAATCATCTTTTCTTTCGCATACCCACTATTTGTAAGTTGACGAAAAAGATGGGAATCCATTCTAAAATATTCTACTTTAGCGGCTAAATCGTCTATGAGTGGTTGGCGCTGCTATTATATCCGTTAAAGAAAATCGGCTAAGTCCGCCGGCAACAAACCCTTACAGACACATATAATACTCAAATGAAAAGCATCCGTTTTGCTATATTAATTCTGCTGATTTCCTGCATCCATAACCGGGAAAACAAAAAAACTGAACGCGATACTAAGCTCACACAGAACGGAAAAAGACATAATAAAGCCAACCTGTTCAGGTTAGAATTAAAACTCCATGAAGACTTTGTCGGCATTAAGGCTCCCAAAAAATCAAACTTTGAATTACCTGACAGTTCAGCCAAAACAGAACCCTTTAAATTGGGAGACTTTAATGCTGATAATAAAGAAGACATTTTGGTTTATTTAGGCGCTTGCGGAACAGGCGGCTGTATGTATGGTTTGTTTTTAAAACAATACGATAATTATTACCAACTAGCGTTCCTGGACTATTTAAAAAATGCGGAATTCAAAACAGAGAAGAATGGTTTATGGACCATACAATCATCAGTAGAAGTGGAGCCCTATAATCCTTCCAAACTTCAGGTGTCAGTTTTTAAATGGGATAAAAACAAGTTACATTATGAATTAGATTCTACTTATGTATCTATAGATGATGGATTGGAAAAATGATTTATTTTGTATGATGAATTAACATAATTGGCTCTGTAGTTTTCTTTCAAATAAAACGAACTATTTATTTGGTAAACGACATAGCAATAACAATACACAGGTAGTATGCAAATTGAAACCCACCAGATCAATGGCCTCCAGGTAGCTGAAATTATTAGTGATGAAATCATTTTGCAATCTGTCGACGATGGGTTAGACTTACTGGGCAATCTCCATTACCAGGGCTTCGAAAAAATCATTCTCTATGAAAAAAATATTGCGCCCGAATTCTTTGACCTTACAACCAGGCTTGCAGGAGATATCCTTCAAAAATTTGTGCAATACCAGATGCCCCTGGTCATTATAGGCGATTTTGCAAAATTCGGTAGTAAGAGCTTACATGATTTCATTTTTGAAAGTAACAAAGGGAAACAAATTAATTTTGTAAATAACCTGTCAGAAGCGATACAATAACCAGGAAGGGATAGCTCAATACTGTAAACAAGTTATTATCTGATTCGAGGTTCGTAATTTTAAGACTATATGAGAAAGCTTATTGCCGCCATAAATATGAGTTTGGATGGTTTCTGTGACCATACAGCCGGTGTTCCTGATGAGGCGCTGCATCAACACTATGCCGAACTGTTAGACAGTGCGAACACAGCCCTCTACGGACGGATCACCTACCAGTTAATGGAGTACTGGCGCACGGTGTTGAGTAATCCTACTGGCAATAAGGCCACAGACGGGTTCGCCGTATCCATCGACCGGATCCCGAAAATTGTTTTTTCACATACCCTGAAAGCTGTTGACTGGCCTACTGCTAGGCTGGCTGACCGGGATATACCAGCTGAAGTACATGCGCTTAAACACCAAAAAGGTGGCGATATTTTAGCTTGTAGTCCGGGCCTGATTGTGGCGTTAACAAAATTGAATTTAATAGATGAATACCAGATTTGTGTTCATCCGTTAGTGGCGGGCTCTGGTTTACCTTTATTCAAAAACATCGACAAAAGATTAGAACTTCAACTTATTCAAACAAAAATATTTCCATCGGGAGCAGTTATATTGTATTACAAGCCAGCCAGACAATAACAACAAAGCAGGATTTCAACCTTAAACAAACGGCTATATTTTTTCGTATGACTCAATTACAGAAAGTAAAAAGACTTTATAACTTACCCGATCATGAAAGTGCTGGTTTTACCGAAACCGAGATAATAGTCCTTGAAAAAAGACTGGGTATAAAACTACCTGCAGCGCTCAGATATTACTACCTGGAATTAGGACAAAATGAAGCGGTCAACTATTCCCACAACAAGCTTTTAAAACCCGGGAAAGATATAAGGTTTTCCAAAGACCGGTATTTGGTTTTTTACGAAGAAAACCAGGCCGTATCATCATGGGGTATCAAAGAGTCTGACCTGCACCTGGATAATCCGCCGGTTTGGGGGAATTATGGAACTAAAAGAAAACCTGACTGGTATTTGGAAACAAAGGCAACTGACCTTTTCTTTTTGCTGATGGCAGTCTATAACGGCACCCTGGGAGGATTGCGCTATCATGCCAATTATTTGAAACCTTTGAACCAGGAAATATATGAGCTGATCGAAAAGAACTGGAGGCTTGTTACTGAAATTTCATGGGAGCGACAAAAGATCTATACAGATCATTTTGACGAAGTCATCAGCCTTTCACTTGATGACCATAACCACTGCAGCGCCATCTTTATGGGCACTGCTAACCGGCAACGATTCGTCAAAATGCTGGATACCATTGATGTGGAATGGTCATATACTTCGTATGAAGATGATGATGATGCAGAAGAAGACTGATAAGATAATAGCTACATATCTTACCTTACTGTTGTCTCTTTTATATTCCGAACTGCTTTATCCCATTTTTGAACATCGGGATCATAACCGTATGCTTCCTCTGGTACAGGTGTCCCGGAGTTTCAACCCGTTTATTCTAATCGGTTTATTTTGTTTTATCCGGAATCCTCGTCATGGGGAGGCTTGCATTTTCAGAGCTGGAATTAGCCCACAACATCTACAATAGAACTATTCTTCAAAACTGAATCTCTGGTATCCTTTTCGGCTAAAACAATGCGAATTTCGGCTACATCGACCTGAAGACTGTGACGGAGATTTGCTGTATCAAAATTGATCCACATAAAAATTAAATAAACGCAACATGGATTTACAAAACAGCACCATCCTCATCACCGGCGGTACCAGCGGCATTGGTCTTGAATTGGTAAAGCAATTAACTAAAGAGGGCGCCACCATCATTGTAACAGGTCGCAATACAGAGGCACTGCAAAAAACCAAAGCCCAATACCCCGGGGTGCACACGTTCCAAAGTGATGTAAGCCAACCTGAAGATATTGAAAAGTTGTACCATGAAGTGACAGAACAGTTTCCTGCTTTGAATATGATTATCAACAATGCGGGGCTAATGCGTTTGATTGACCTGCGGGATACATCGATCAGCCTGGAAAACATTAACCGTGAAGTGGCTACTAATCTCACCGGCACCATTCAAATGGTACACCAGTTCCTCCCTCATTTATTAAAGCAAAAGGAAGCAGCTATTATAAACGTATCCTCAGGAATTGCATTCATGTCTTACTCAGCTGCTCCTGTATACAGCGCCGCCAAAGCGGGAGTCAGGGCCTATACACAGGCCTTGCGCCTGCAACTGGAAAATACAAATGTAAAAGTAATGGAGGTCATTCCTCCCGGTGTTAATACCAATCTTCAAAACGATTGGGCTGTACAGCCGAATGCCAGCCAGATGATGCCTGTAGATAAGATGGTGGCTGTTATTGTTAAAGGCATTCGTACCAATCAGAAAGAAATCAAGCCCTTTCTTATAAATGTTATAAAAACAGCAAGCAGGCTGATGCCCAACCTGCTTTTGAAAATTGGTCACCGTGAGTTTAAAAAAATCAAACAAAAAAACGGGTAATACCTTTACGAAGAAATTATTTTTTATTATTTTAATGATGGCATTTACCGTTCACTTAGAGATAAAACGGCAGCCTGAAATTTCAATCACTTCACTTTAAACGCCTATTATGAAAAATATTATTGCGCTGCTCTTATTGCTGGTTTCTGTTTACCTGGCATTTAAACACGGATGGGAAACCCTGAACTATAAAAAACACCCTGAGTCATTGAAAATGATGAATGAGCTGGGAATAAGCGAAGCAGTTATTCCTTTTTTCGGGGCTGTTACGATCCTGATTGGTATATTACTCCTTATTCCCAAAACTTTTTTCCTGGGCAACCTGCTGAATGCATTATCGATCGTAGTAGTGATGGCGCTGGCCGTCAGGGCTGGCAATTTCAGAATGGCGATAATCGAAATTCCTTTCCTGGTCATGCCGCTGGCGATGATCTGGCTGAAGTATCCTTTCATTAAAAATAACTAAGCTCATGAAACCTATACACCTGAAGTCCATAACAGAGCTACACCGCAATTTTAATTTACCCGGTCCCGGGCACCCATTGATCAGTGTTATCAACTATGCAGATCTACAGCTGCCTTCGTTTAAGGAAGAGATCAGCGCCATGTTCGACTTTTATTATATTTCCCTGAAAAAGGGATTCTCCAATAAGTTATTTTATGGTCAGCAAACCTACGACTTCGACGAAGGCATGATGTATTTTGTGGCACCTCATCAAATTCTCAGGGGTGCAGGACCGGAACCCGGGGATGATCTTTCGGGATGGATACTGATGATTCATCCTGACCTGCTTTGGGGTACTTCACTGGCTAAGAACATTGCGAAATACGATTTTTTTGATTACGCGGTCAACGAAGCTTTGTTTCTTTCCGACAAAGAAAAAAATATCATTAACGGCATTATCAGCAATATTCAAAACGAATATCAATCCAACCTGGACCAGTTCAGCCAGGATATTATCGTTTCGCATATTGAAACCTTATTAAACTATTCGGAGAGATTTTACCAGCGACAGTTCCTGACAAGAAAGAAAAGCAGCAGCGAAGTGCTGACAAAGGTAGAAAGCCTGTTAAATGATTTTTTTGATAATGAAGAACTGTCATCCCGGGGACTTCCCCCGGTACAATACCTGGCCAATCATATGAACCTCTCCGCCAAATACCTGGGCAGCTTGTTGAAGCAACTCACCGGGCAAACCACGCAGCAACATATACATGAAAAGCTGATAGCAAAAGCCAAGGAGCGATTATCCACCACCACATTATCGGTAAGTGAAATTGCCTACGGTTTAGGATTTGAGCATGTGCAGTCTTTCAGCAAATTATTTAAGACCAAAACAAAGCAAAGCCCGCTCGAGTTCAGAGCAGGCTTTAGCTAATCAGTTATTTCAACGGGACTTTTATGGTATTTTCTTATATTCTTCGATAGCCCTGTTCAGCCATTCTTTGAATCCTTTAACGCCCTTTGATGGCTGATACCCATATCCCTCCTGCAGCAACCGTTCTTCTTTTCCATCTAAAAAGAAATAGTTAGGTTGAGAGTTGCTGCCAAAACGGCTCACCTGCAGGTGCGTATTCAGGTCTCCCAGGGTTTCAACCTGTTTACCCAGGTCTTCCGAATAAAATTGTTCTGCCACAGGCAGCATCACACTTTCATCATGCACGTCCACGAACAACGAAGCAATCACAAATTCCTCCTTTAGTAATTTCATCACTTCGGGATCACTCCATACCTGCGTCTCCATTAGGCGGCAATTAACACAGTTAATGCCTGTAAAATCGAGCATCAATGGTTTCTTCAATTTCCTGGCTACGTCCAGTGCTTCTTTGTAATCG
>JBCNOR010000115.1:0-10912 GCA_039593785.1 Niabella sp.
TGGAGCGTAGCGCATCTGTCGCCGCCGATGCAAAGAACCCGCGCGTTGCCTACTATCTGGCGAGCGCCGTCACGCGTTGCTCGTCGTCGCAGCGCCGGAACACTGATCCTGGCGCTATTACTGTTGGGAAAATACCTACCCCATATCAGGCTATTCCCGGCATTCCAGGTTCGTTTCAAAAAATATATTGCAGTTTTTTTAACGAGGAAAAATTCAGCGCAGGGGCTATTTATTTTTGGATTGCTCAACGGGTTATTACCCTGCGGACTGGTTTATATGGCCATCGCTTCCGCGTTAATCATCGGGGGGCCGGTACAATCCGGCATTTTTATGGCAGCTTTCGGGCTGGGTACTATTCCATTAATGCTGGCACTAATGATTACCGGTCATATGGTGTCATTTTCAATCAGGACAGCTATGAAAAAAGCAGTACCCTATTTTATAGGATTCGTAGCTGTTTTAATGATCCTGCGCGGCCTCAACCTGGGCATCCCTTATATCAGCCCGGCATTCGGCTCAGCTCCTGCAGTTACAGGCCATTGCTCTCCTTCTCATTAAGGGCTGCTAATTTATATATACCATAAAGCCGCTCCCGGATGGGAACGGCTCTTATCTTTAATCGCATTAATTAATTATTATCTTCTTTCAAAAGTATACACTATGTAAACAGTTTTGCCTTCAAACTGTATGGGGCTTTGCGCAACGAAAGAGTTTTCCGTAAAAGAAGTAACTTCCAAAGAGTATCCCTCCTGAACATGCTTGGAATCACTTTTTTTCACTCCATCCATTTTTTTGAAGTTAAATAAAGTTGTACCCCCGTTTACGCGTTGCGACCAAATGATTCGTCTCGCTCCGCCCGGGCAATCGGCACCACCATTGATGGTGTAAGATCCGTAGCCGTTATTGGGCAATACCCATTCGCTGCCTTCAAAACATTTTAAAGCAGCGTCGTCAAAAGCGGTAACATTTACTTTCCCGTCAGCGCCCTGCAGCTGTGCAGATGTGATGGTCCAGTTGCCTTTGAAATCCTTTCTTGGCGCTATCGGCGCATTCTTGCCGGAAGAGCACGATAGGAGAAAAATAGTGGTGGCTACCAGTAGGGCTGTCAGGTTTTTTGTAATAGTCATATATATCATTTTAAACATAAAAATGCAATTGCGATGCCAAATTTAGTTTTTTGACGATATATTGAACGCAAGGGTTGTAAATATTATATATATTTTTTTTGTACACCGAAAGCTTCCAAGTTTCAGGAGCTTGTATTTCAGATAATTCTATACGGTTCCATGACAACCTGTTCCTGGTTGCCCAATATTGCATTATAATTAAAGTATAACGACTGATTCCCGGATTTATGTGCTTAAACTTTTTAGTTTATAACCTGCTGCAAAAGCCCGGATACGTTGTAATACAGAAGAGACCTCGTTTCTTCTTTCTGCAGACAAATTGCTATGCAGGCTTATTTCATTTGCGAAGTAAACATCCGAGTTAATGATCTCATGCGGTGTTCGGCCCGAGAAAACCCTGATGTAAAGAGCGAGTATTCCTTTAATAATTTTACTATCGCTGTCACCATAGTAATACACTTTACCATCCCGGTACTCAGCATCCAGCCAAATGCGCGATCGGGTGAGTCTGATGAGTTTTTCATTGGTTCTTTCCAGAACATGCATAGCGGGTTTAGTGCCCATGTCAGCAAAATGCCTGAGATACCTGAACTTGCTTTTTACCTGGTCGATCATCAGTTCAAATTCTTCTATAATCGTATCCTGTACTTTGTTTAAATCCATAATGAGAGTTTTTAAATGTTAACAGAATAATACTATTTTTTATACGGGCTGATCAGAAATCACCAGTGTAGATGGTATATCTGACAGCCAGTTGCTTTTTGATTCTATCAGTGCTCTCCAGCTATTAAGGCTAACCAGCATCAGGTTACGTCCCCTGACATTTTCAGGTGTAATAGCACCGCCACTGTTCAACGCAATATGATTCGGGGCTTTTTGCTCAATAGACCGGATGCGTTCCCTTGCCGCATCATTTACTTTTAAGATGCCGGAAGTATCTGCGATGGTTACCTGGGCCCCGGTGTTATGAATCAATTTCTGGGCATAATCGATCAGGAATACATCCTGCGCTTCGAGAACAGGAATAAATACCTGGTCGAAATCTGAAAACCCCTTATCAACAAAAATACCTACGGGCACCTGCGATTTAGAAACAATCTGGCGGGTATGCTCGTCAAATGGCGATGTCTCAAAAATATTCTCCTTACCGGTAACCGTATTCAACAACTTTTCGGGATTGATGATCCTTGTTGTAAAGCCCAGCAACCTCCCCAACAGGCTTCCTTCATAAATCGATTCTTTAAGGCTGATCAGGAGCAGGTCATAGTTACCTTTATTTGCTGCCGCCGTAATTTCATTATCCAGGTCGGTAGACTCTTTAAAAATGGTTTCCAGTTTTCGATTCATGTCTGCAGAAGCTTCCATTACCGGGCGGAACATCTCTTTTTCATATTCTTCTGTATCATAAAAATGCAATTTGTTTGCCGGAGAGAAATGTATGGCTGTCAAAGATGCATTGCCGTTCATTTTATTGGTAAAAGCATTCGCTAATTTCAGCAGGCTTAGTCCCGTTTTAGGCTTATCGAAAGAGAGCAATATTTTATACTTACTCATCTCTTTCAATTCCTGCCCGGATTCCTGCGGCCTGGTTCTGAATGCCCAATTGATCAAATCAAGTGCGGGCCCGGTCATAAAGGTGGTGATCAGAGCCATTAATACCATCATCGAAAAAACCTGTGGCGTCAGTACACCCAGATCATAACCGATATTTAATACCACTAGCTCCATCAAACCCCTGGTATTCATGAGGGCTCCTATAGAAAGACTGTCTTTCCAGCTTTGGCCAACAAACCGGGCTGCCAGTGCGCTACCCAAAAATTTACCGGCAACAGCAATAACAATAATCAATGCAGTCAGCTTCCATAATGCTGGATCGCTTAACAAGCCTATCTGGGTTCTTAAACCGGTAAAAACAAAGAACAGCGGTAATAGTACAATTAAGGCAACATCTTCTACCTTTTCGATAAAGAGATTGCGAAATTTAATATTATCCGGCATAATGGCTCCAGCCATAAAAGCACCGAACAATGCATGAATGCCTATCACTTCAGCTGCGTAAGCAGACACGATCAGGGTCAGAAAAAATATAGTAACGATAGGCTTGGTGAGTGTTTGCTTGGAAGTATAAATATTACCAATACGCAATAAAAAAGGACGTACTACTTTAATCATCACTATTACATAAACCAGCGCCAGTGCCATTATATAAAGGGAGCTGGTAAAAGACCCTGCCTTTACAATGGCAATAACGGCTGCCAGGATACACCATGCCGTAATATCATCGGCAGCAGCACAGGTAATTACAATAGCGCCCAGCCGGGTTTTAGTGATGCCCCGCTCCTGCACGATTCTCGCCAGCACCGGAAATGCTGTGATACTCATAGCAATTCCCATAAATAATCCAAAAGACAAAAACTGTACACCTTCGGGTGCAAAAGACTCATAGATAAAATAAGCCAATCCGATGCCTAATGCAAAGGGTACGATAATACTTGCATGACTGATTACCACAGCATCATGCGTTTGCTTTTTTAACATCTTTAGATCCAGCTCCATACCCACAATAAACATAAACAGGATCAGGCCTATCTGGCTCAGGAATTGCAGGTTGCCTAATGACTGGCTGGGAAATAAAATATTGGAAAACTCCGGCAGGTACATGCCCAGCAGGGATGGCCCCAGCAAAATACCGGCAATCATTTCTCCCACCACTGTAGGTTGTCCTATTTTCCGGCAGATCCAGCCGAATAGTTTTGCAACAAGAATAATAGTAATGATCTGGGCCAGCAGGAGCGCCAAAGGGTGTTGCAGGTTATGGGATACAGTATCCATGAATTCATCCCATTGCCCTTTAAAGGAACCGGGCTTAACTACCTGCCTGCCTCCCTCTAATTTTCCTCCCATCAATACCATCCAGTAAATAAGTACGGAAAAGCCACCAATGGTAACAATATAGAAAATCGTATTTTTTAATTTGCCCATCTTAAACAGCGTGTGTTCTTTTAAATTCTTTTGATAAGCACCCAACTCCACTCATTTTGTCCGGCTACGAAAGTGAGGCGTATCGGAAAATAAAAAAAGGAAAAGAGTAACTAAAATGCCAAAAATGTAATGAAAAGGTGAAAAATTGTAACAAGCTTTACAGGTTGACCCGCTGAATAAACTCCTTTCGGTATGCCTCGCTTAACGTCAATTTTAAATGGGCACCTGAAGCCATTGTAATTTTGGTTGTTATTTCATCAGATAAAAAGGTTTGAACCGTTTTCAGGG
The DNA here is from genome assembly GCA_039593785.1 of Niabella sp. GTDB lineage: Bacteria > Bacteroidota > Bacteroidia > Chitinophagales > Chitinophagaceae > Niabella. Next base: position 4,398 of record JBCNOR010000115.1, read on the forward strand.
ATATCATTTCCTTCTTATTGATACGTACAAAATCCTCTTTCGGTAGCAGCTCCTGCAACTTTTCGAAGGATATATTTTTAAGAGTTACGAAACTCTGGTCTGCCAGCAAAGCCCATTTATCCCTGCTGTCCACCTCTGAAGCTTTGATATAAAGCAGCTGATCGAAATAGATCAATGCCTTGCCCTTATCTGTATTGAGTTGTACAAAACGAGCGCCCTGGTTCTTACTTTCGAGCCGGTGCTTTACCTTATCAACAGCCTGCTGTAACCGCTCTTTCTTTACCGGCTTTCTTACATAATCTACTGCATCCAGGTCAAAAGCTTCGGCAGCATATTCTTTATACGCGGTTGTAAAAACAACCGGCTTTCCTTTTAACAGGGATGCTACCTGCAGGCCATTCATTTCAGGCATTTCAATATCCAGTATACAGAAATCAAATTCCAGCTTCGGCAATTCTTCTAAAAAATAAAAAGGACTATTAAAAGCTTTTACTACTTCCAGGTCCTGCAATTGCTCACAAAGCATCTTCAGGTAAGTAAGGCCCGGGATCTCATCATCCAGCAGTAAGCATCTGAGCTTTGTGTTCAAGAAGATTAATTTTTAAGTGTGCAATATAAACATCTCCTTCAATAAACTTTTCCAGCTTAAAATGATTCTTATAAATGATACGCAGCCGGTTTTCGAGCGTCATCACCCCAATGCCACCCTTTTCTTTTTCGATGGGCTTTTTAGAAGACATTTTATTGGAAACCGTCAGGTAGAAATGATCATCCCGAAATTCAAAAATGATAGAAATAAATGCATCAGGGCTCTGCAGATCTGCGTGCTTGAAAGCATTTTCTATCAGGTCAATAGAAATTAACGGCGCCAGTATCCTTTGTTTATACAAAGGCTCAGATTCATTGATCCTGGCTTTTACATTCAATTCAAATAATGGGCTGATCTTTATTTTATTGATCTCTATCAGGCTCAATGCGAAATCTATCTCTTCTTTTGGTGTTACCAGCTTCTTCCGGCTTTCATACAAAATATAATCCAGCACATTGCCAAGCTTATCCAGGGCAAAATAGGTTTGATAGGCATGTGATTGTATAGAGTTGAGAATGTTTTTAAACAGGTGAGGATTCAGCCGGGATTCGAGTGTCTCCAGCTGAAGCGAATTCACCCTGTTTTCAACCTGCCGGAAACGGCTTTCCATATCCTTCTTTTGTTGATCAGATCTGGCCAGCCTGATCCATAGGTACACCACCACACCAAGAAGTATTGCAACAATTATTGCTGCAATCAGGTAAATGCCGGATGTTTGATTATTCCACATTAAAATCAGGGAAGGCTACAACCAAAGGTATTTATTTTGCCGGTAAATGCATCAGAAGCAGAAAAGGATTGTATCAAAAAAGTAAGGCATAATTGCGGATAAACTAAAAAATATGTTCTTACTTAGCAGGTATTACCTCGCTTAACCGATACTTATATGACTGATAAAAACATAAAAGGGTTAGCTACCGCTGCTATTCATGCATGCGGGAGCTCCTTACCCGAGCATGCTCATGTAATGCCCATCTTTGCTACTTCATCTTTTACATTCGACAATGCCGCACAAGGCATGGCGCGCTTTTCGGGTGAAGAAAAAGGGTATACTTATTCAAGATTTGGTAACCCTACCACGCAAACGGCGGCAAAGCTGATAGCGGACCTGGAGGCATTTGGCGTAACCGATGAAAACGGGAATGCACTTGAAGCCTGGGGCTTATTGACAGCTTCAGGGCAGGCCGCCATGTCCACCATGATCATGGCAAATGTTTCAGCAGGCGATACTATCTTATCCAGCCAATCTTTATACGGAGGAACCCAGGAGTTTTTCAGTAGTGTATTGCCCCGTTTTGGAGTTAGCTGCATCTCCTGCGACCTAAGCAATACAGAATTGCTGGAAGCAGCTTTGCAGCAAACACCTTCTATAAAACTGATACACCTGGAAACGCCCGCCAATCCGGGCATGCAGTGTATCGATATTGCAGCAGTAAGCCTGTTGGCCAGGAAGTTCGATGTGCTGGTAACGGTTGATAACACTTTTGCAACGCCTTATCTGCAACAGCCTTTTAAGCTGGGCGCCGATCTTATTTTCCATTCTACTACCAAGTTTTTAAATGGTCACGGAAGTGCGATAGGTGGTGTGATCATCGGGAAAGACCCACAAAGCTTTCAGAAAGTGTACCCTACTTACAAACTGCTGGGGGTAAATGCCAATCCTTTTGATGCTTTTCTCGTCTTGCAGGGCGTTAAAACACTGGCTACCCGTATGGACAAACATTGCAAGAATGCTGAGGCGGTAGCACGGTTCCTGCAGCAACACCCTGCAGTTTCAAAAGTGAATTATAACGGGCTGGAAACACATCCCGATTATCAACTGTCCCAATCTCAAATGCGACATGCCGGAGCGGTTTTGAGCTTTGAATTAAAAGGAGGATTTGAAGGCGCAGTACGTTTTATTGACCGGCTTCAGATTTTTGTAAGAGCCGTATCGTTGGGTACAACGGACAGCCTTATATCCCATCCTGCCTCGATGTCGCATGCAGGAGTAGCCCAGGAACAGAGAATAAAGGCCGGTATTACAGACGGGCTCATCAGGGCAAGTATAGGATTGGAAGACATAGCGGACCTGATCGCTGATCTGGAGCAGGCCCTTAGCTAAACAGGCTGTGTTCCTTTTCACCTATGCACAAAGGAACAAAACACTGATCAAGCCTTATCCTTTCCTTTGGGCTTGGTTTTATCGCCTGGCTTAGCTGCCGGTTTCCCCCTCCCCGATTTTAACAGCGCCTCATGCAGCAAATATTCTATTTGCCCGTTAACACTTCTGAATTCATCAGCAGCCCACTTTTCAAGCGCCTGAAAAGTGTCGGGATTAATCCTTAATATAAAGCTCTTCTTATCGTTCAAAACATCGATTCTAATGATGCAGGGTTCCTGCGTTCAAAATAGGTTGAGCAGCTTTTTCGCCGCACAGCACTACCATTAAATTACTAACCATAGCAGCTTTGCGCTCATCATCTAATTCAACAATATTTTCTGCAGATAGTTTTTTTAATGCCAGGTCTACCATACCTACGGCGCCTTCCACAATTTTTGTACGGGCAGCTACAATAGCAGTTGCCTGCTGACGTTGTAACATAGCACCGGCGATCTCCGAAGCATAAGCCAGGTGACTGATACGGGCCTCCTGCACGATGATACCGGCCCTGGCCAGCCGATCGGTCAGCTCCTGCTCCAGTATCTGGTTTACTTTTTCCCCGCCTTCTCTTAAGGTAATACCTGCATGCTCATCTTCAAGATTATCATAAGGAAAGCTAACCGCCAGGTGCCTGATAGCCGCTTCACTTTGGGCATTCACATAATCTACATAGTTAGCCACATCATAGGCCGCTTTGTAAGTATCGCCCACCTGCCATACCACTACTGCTCCAATCTCTATAGGGTTCCCCATCTTATCGTTTACTTTTAAAGTTTGCCCCTGCATATTCTGAGAACGCAAACTGAGCTTGTGCGTGCCATACAAAGGATTGATAAAGAACAATCCATTTTCTTTAACAGAGCCCACATATTTACCAAAAAATGTAAGCACTCTTGAATGATTCGGTTGTATGATCATCAAACCTTTAATAAAAAATATGAACACCAAAACACATAAGATACCCAATACAATGTTAGTACCAACCGGCCCTGGTTGCGTGAAGAAAAAAACACCTAACCCCAAAACAGCAAGGGAAATGATCAAAGCTAAAAATCCCGACATTGGTTTTACGATTTTTTCCATATAAATTATTTGATATTAAAATGATATCATAAAGATATAGAAAACTATTCTGTGTTCCCAATAATTTTCTACGCACCGCAGCCCCAGGCAAAGGAAAACCCGCTGCAAGGAAGAATTATTTTTACCGATGTGTATCAGCAGGTTAAACCAGATATAAGATAAATTGATCAAGGGCTTTATGTTTTCGGTACGACTTTGGTTATCCTATACAATGGATGGCCTTAAAAAAAACCACCTATGATTACAGAAATAAAAGACATATCAAACAATATTGTAGCATTCAAAGCATACGGAACCATTCACGGAAATGATTTTGAGAGAACACTGGTCCCTGCTATTCAACAGTATAAACAGAGTCACAAGGAGCTCAATTATATGCTGGTACTGGAGCACGACCTGAGTAATTTTTCTATCACCTGGTGGATCAAAAGCCTGTGGCTGGCTGTAAGAGACTGGAGCACCTGGAAACGTTGTGCTATTATCAGCAACCTGGAAGGCTTGAAGAACTTCACCAACGAAACCTGCAATGATATACCCGGCGAATTACGTATCTACCCCCACGAGCAAATGGATGATGCTATAAGATGGCTGCACACCAATGATGCATCCTAAATTAAATACAAGCTCATTTTATACACCTCAAAAAAAGCCCGGCGGATTGCCGGACTTAATGAAAGGTTAACATGATCGGTTTTTTATAGATCAACCTTTTTATATTCTTCAAGGACGGTTTCATTCAATATGGATAACGAGCCCCCTCTCCTCCCTTCTCCGCATGACCATTAACGCCCTAACGCGCACCTTATCCCCTATTTACCAAACCCATGCCAAAGCCCAGATACCGGTATTAACTAATCATTACACTGCGGATCCTGAAATCCGGCACGCTATAATTAACAGTTCTTTTGCCAGGTTTTCAGCTCAATTAATTACGCCTGTCTTATATTTATATAAGAGTTTTCCCTTTCAAAAATTAATTGCTTACTATGATACGGTCAAAAATCATCAAAGGATTCATACTCACCTCTTCTATACTGCTCGTTATAGCCTTTTTGGGCTATAGGGCCGGGCTATTCCCATCATTTACGGAGCGGAGCGCCAGCTTACAAACCAGCCCCAACGGCAGCACCATTCAGTCAAATAGTATCGGGAAAGCTGCCAAACCCCCAGACAGTATAACAAGGCGACGTATGCTGTCTTCTTCAAAGTCAATGGTGATAGCAGACTGGAAAAATGCGCCACCTGCCAACTCAGGTAAAAAGAAATTGAAGCAGGGCGTGTTGCTTACGGAACAACAGGTAATGAGTAGTTCAAAGTCCGGCATTATCATTAAAAAGGCTCCAATGCCCGCTTACAACTATAAGGACTATAAGAAAAATACGGACACCTCCATCCTAAAATAAACACAATGGACTTCCTAAGCCTGATCTTCGGCACAGCTGTCAGCCTGCTATTCCTTTGCCTGGTATTTATTCCGTTGGAAAAAGCATTCCCGGCCAGGAAAGATCAAAAAATATTCAGGAAAGGCTGGCTAACAGACCTCTGCTATTTCCTGGGACAGTATCTTTTATGGAGTGGAGTTGTATTATGGATATTGCAGTATTTTAGTTTCTGGCTCGATGGTATCGTCCCGGCTTCCTTCCGGGAAAAAATCGGGCAGCAACCGTTGTGGCTTCAGGCGATCGAGGTTTTATTTTTGAGCGACCTGCTTATTTACTGGGGGCACAGGCTTCAGCATAAAGTAGATTTTCTGTGGCGCTTTCATAAAGTGCATCATAGTGCTGAAGAACTTGACTGGCTGGCGGCACACCGGGAGCATCCTGTTGATAGTATTTATACGATTGGCCTGATTAACCTGCCTGCTTTTATTTTTGGTTTTGAGTTAGAGGCATTAGCACTTATTGTAGCTTTCAGAGGTATATGGGCTATTTATATCCACTCCAACGTAAGATTACCCATAGGCAAGCTAAAGATGTTGATTGGCGCGCCTGAATTACATCACTGGCATCATGACAAAGAAAGGGATCGAGGCAATTATGCCAACATTTCTCCTTTAATGGACCTGCTCTTCGGCACTTATGTATGCCCTCCACATGAACCAGACAGCTTTGGGATCAAAGAGCCATTTCCCCAAAACTATGCGGGGCAACTCCTTCAACCTTTGCTTCCGGGCAAGCTTGCCCAAAAAATTGCAGCACCCGGCGATAGCGACAAAGCCAGTACTTAATCAGCGCTCACCCATTCGTGGTATAGATTGCAGATTTCAATGCAGCTAACTTAGCATTAAAATCTAAACCGATGGCACTGAACGCATACCTGAAAATTACCGGAAGCAAACAAGGAATCATTAAAGGCAGTTGTATTCAAAGAGGCAAAGAAGGGCTCATAGAAGTCATTGCCTTTGATCATGAAATAACGTCGCCCCGCGATGCGGCCACCGGCCAGGCCAGCGGAAAGCGCCAGCACCAGCCGCTGGTTGTTACCAAAGAGCTGGACAGAAGCACAACAGCCCTGATCCAGGCTTTGATTCAGAATGAAACACTAAGCTCTTTTGAATTAAAATTCTTTGCACCTAATAAGCTGGGAACAGCAGGCGGACAGGGCGCGGAGTTTAACCATTTTACTATATGCATGACCAAGGCGATTAGACAGGTTTGGAGGGATGGCGCCCCCTGGCTGCCACGCTCCCCGATCCAGCGA
>JBCNOR010000116.1:0-10892 GCA_039593785.1 Niabella sp.
CTTGGATTCTTTTCTTTCCGTCCGCCGCTAATGGTTTCTTCCATTGCATCTCTCACGTCGAACTGCCAGAAAAGTCCGCGGGGATTACGTTTCTCGGCTTCCCATCCAGCATAATCTGCTGCCAAATCCAGATAATAATCTTTTAGAAAATTAGCATCTCCATTTACCAGGTAGCGATTGTAAATCGCATCCATATTCCAGCTGCTGTAAGCACGCAACTTTTTCAGTGGCTTACCATCATTACCCCGGTACCATATGCGTAGGTTATCATTCAGGTATTGCTGATCGTGCAGCCACCGGGATTCATAGATATGATGCCCCAAGCCGCTACTAATCAGGTTATATTTATCAGCATAAGAACGTTGTACCAGGAATTCGGTTAATGCAAACCCTTGTTCCGTTTTCCGGATATGCTTTCGCAGTGTCCACCACCGGAAATAAAATATTTCCTCGAAATTCTTATCAGGAGTTTCCAGGAGCGGGATATTTTTTTGCATCCACTGCCAGGACTCGCTATTGGGAATCGCCTGTACGATCGGTTCATCTTCCATCGTGTTGAAACGATCTGCATAATGTTTGAAGCTTTCAAATTTCAATACGGAGGGTTGAGAAAAACCCGCCGTTGCTGCAAAAACACCTGCTAATAGTAATATCCCTTCTTTGATCAACTTCATTGTTTAGTTTTTATTATGGATAGCCTGTAACCAACCCCGGTACCATTCCATCGCTTTATCCGATTCGCCTGACGGCTTCAGTACTATCTTATCACTTCTCAAATTTTTTAATATGTCTATATTGTTAAATACACCTTGCTGCAGGCCAGCCATATAAGCAGCGCCTAAGGCGGACACATCGGGCATATTACTTCTGGACACCGGCTTTGATAATACATCCGTCAGGAACTGCATCACAAATTCGTTCGCTGTTAACCCACCGTTAGTCATTAGCTGTTTTAATGGTATGCCCGTATCTTTTTCCATTGCTGCAATTACATCCTTGATCTGGTAAGGAATAGATTCCAAAGATGCGCGTACAATATGATTTTTATTAGTACCGAATGTCATCCCCGTTATAGACGCTTTTCTGTTCATTTCCCAGTGGGGCGAACCCAATCCGCTAAAAGCAGGTACCAGGTAAACGCCTCCGTTATCGGAGACGGAACTGGCCATACCCGTCGTTGCTTTCACATCGTCAAAAAGACCCAATTCATTTTTTAACCATTCGATGGTACCACCGCAAGTGACGATCACCCCTTCCAGTGCATAATCAACCCGGCCCGGTATACTCCAGCAGATCGTTGTTACCATGCCATTTTGAGAAGCAACCGGTTTGTTGCCGATATTCATAATAATGCTGGAACCCGTACCCAATGTAGCTTTGGCAGTACCGGCATCAAAACAACCTTCACCAAACGCGGCCGCATGAGAGTCGCCAATTAAACCCGTAACAGCAACAGGACCATGTAGTAAATCATTGATGGTGGTTGCTCCAAAATAAGCCGAAGAAGATTTCACTTCCGGCAATTGAAGATTGCGTAAACCAAAGGCTTCCAGCAATTCAGCATCCCATTTTAAATCATGAATATTGAAAAACAAAGTGCGGGATGCATTGGTGTGGTCGGTTGCATAGCTCTTACCCTCTGTTAGTTTATACAATAACCAGGTATCAATGGTTCCAAAAAAAGCTTTTCCGTATTCCACCGCCTCTTTTATGGCCGGATCCTTTTCAACCAGCCATATCAGTTTGGTTGCCGAGAAATAAGGATCGATCACCAATCCTGTTTTTGCTGCAATAGAGTCACCTAAACCACGCTGCACTAAGGCTTCGCACACTTTTACAGACCGCTTGCATTGCCATACAATAGCAGGATGTAAAGGTTTACCTGATTCATCCCAAAGAACAAAAGTCTCCCTTTGATTGGAAATACCAATCGCTGCAATTTGCTCTTTCGAATGGCCTTTGACCTCCAGATCATTCAAACAATTACCAACGGCCGCAATTACGTTATTATAAATGGCTTCCGGATCCTGTTCCACAAACCCTTCGCCAAAATAGTTAGTTTGCAAAGGTGCTGCTCCCCTGGCAATTGCCTGGCCTTCTGTATCAAATACTAATGCCTTGGTGCCGCTGGTGCCCTGATCTATCGAAAGAATATAGTTCATTTAAAATTCAAGATTTGATATTTAATATTGGGCATTCCGACCATCAGTCTTTCTTATCAATTTTATCGATAATTACTGCTAACAATATAACCCCACCTTTCACCACCTGTTGCCAGAAGGGGGAGACATTTAACAAAACCAATCCATTATTTAAAACACCAATAATAATAGCGCCCATCACCGTTCCCCAGATCGTACCACGGCCACCACTTAGAGAAGTTCCACCGATTACAACGGCCGCAATCGCGTCCAGCTCATAACTATTACCCGCGTTCGGCTGCGCCGAGTCCAGACGGGAAGTAACAATAATGCCACCGATTGCGGCCATCGCTCCCGCCAGAGCATACACAATCATTTTAATATTGGAGATTTTGATACCGGAGAACTTGGCCGCTGTTTCGTTGCCGCCAATCGCGTAGATATATCGCCCCAGCCTGGTTTGACGGGTGATAAAAACAGCAAACAATACCACCAACAAAGCAATCCATACCGGGACGGGAATTCCCAGGAAAGAGCCCGAACCGATGAAAGTGAATTCGGTTCCCAGATTGCTGATCGGCTGACCTTTAGTATACAGCATGGTGAAACCACGGGCAATCGTTAACATAGCTAGCGTAGCCACAAACGGTGGCACATTAAACCGTGTTATTACAAAACCATTGAACCATCCCAGAAGACCGCCAATAACAATGGCAGCTAATACCACGCCTAAAACCGTGAAGCCTATATAAGTATCTGTAGCTGCAATGGGTATTCCATTCTTCAATAAACCGGCAGCCACCGCACCACAAAGCGCCAGTATTGAACCCACAGAAAGATCAATGCCTGCTGTTAAAACAACCAATGTCATACCTGTTGCAATACAAATATTTACCGCAGTTTGCCTTAACACGTTGAGGCCGTTATCGGCTGTAAAGAATTTATCAGTAAGCAAGGAGAGGATTATACATAATAGAACCAATGCGATCAGCGACTGCAGGCTCTTAATCTTTTGTTTATAATTGATGGTAGACATTGGCTTAATTTTTATGGATAGCTTTGGTTAACAAACTGGCTTCGGTGGCTTCAGCGATTGGAATATTGGCTGTGATCTCGCCTTCAGACATAACCAATACCCGGTTAGCCAGCGCCAGTATCTCGGGTATTTCAGAAGACACTACAATAACACCTACTCCACCTGCAGCCAGGTCTTTAATCAATTTATAAATTTCAGATTTGGCTCCAACATCTATACCCCGTGTTGGCTCATCCAATAATAAAACCTTGGGATTTTTAGCCAGCCACTTTGCAATGACTATTTTCTGCTGATTGCCACCGCTCAGGTTTTTGGACAAAGTATTGTGCGAAGCTGTTTTTATATTGAGCTGTTCGATATAATTTTTGGCCAGCGCCGCTTCTTTACGCGCATTTAAGAATATCCCATTTTCTTCCAGCTGCTTTAATACGGTTACGCTGATATTTTTCTTCACGCCCAAACCTAAACAAAGGCCCTGTAGCTTACGGTCTTCCGGAACCAGCATAATACCAGAAGCAATGGCGCGCGCAGGGGAATTGATCTTCTTCAGCTCTCCCTCAACCATCATGATACCTGAGCCCAACCTGGGATGCAATCCAAAAATGGTTTCGATCAGCTCTGTCCGGCCAGCCCCCATTAATCCATATAATCCCAGTATTTCTCCCTTATGCAAAGTGAATGAAGCATCTTTTACCAGCCAGCCACTCATATCTTCTGCATTCTTCAGGTTGACATTTTTTATCTGCAGTAAAGGCTCATTGAAAACGGAATCTGATATATTCTTCTCAATCACAATCTTACGTCCAGCCATTTTCTCTACCAGCTCATCCTGGGTGATGGTATCCATATTACCTGAGCCAATGGTGGCTCCATCTCTTAACACCGTATAAGTATCGGCCTTCTGGAATAATTCTTTGAGCTTATGAGATATATAAACAATGATCTTTCCCTCTTCTTTTAGCTCGTCTATGATTTTGAAAAGATTGTCCACCTCTTTATCTGTAATAGCCGAAGTAGGTTCATCCATGATGATCACTTCTGCATTAGTATGTAGGGCCTTTGCTATCTCCACCAGCTGCTGTTGCCCTACTTTGAGTTTGGAGACCAATGTATCAGGGCTTATATCCAGGTTTACTTTTTTGAGTAACTGCGCGGTGTGTTTACGCATAGCGCCTTTATCCAGAATACCCAGCGCATTGGTTATCTCCCTGCCCAAAAAAATATTCTCTGCAATACTGAGATGTGGTACCAGGTTCAATTCCTGGTGAATGATGGCGATACCGGCGTCTTCTGCATCTTTGGTTGAATTAAATTGTACCTTATTGCCACGAAAGATAATATCACCGCTGTATTGCGTATGTACGCCGGACAATATCTTCATCAGGGTGGATTTACCGGCGCCATTCTCACCTACAATTGCATTCACTTTTCCCGGATACAGCTCCAGGTTTACATTGTTTAAAGCCGTGACGCCGGCGAACTTTTTGGTTATGTTTTTCGCTATCAGCATCAGGGAATAATTTTTACACTTACAGGAATTATTTCTATATCATCAAAATGGATATGCTCTTTATTTAACTCAATTGCCCCGGTAAATCCTATCTGATCACCCGTCTTTAAAGAAGGTTTGAATGCAGGAACCACCTTTTGCCTAATTGTTTTATTGAGTTCTTCAGAAATGCTGTTCAAATCACTGGTATTAGGGAACTCCTTTAACGCTACCAAACCGGAGGCATCTCTTAATGTATTTCCATATACGAACTCGGTAACCAGGCTGGCTTTAAATGGAGTATTACCATTTATGGTTATTGCCACATCATCTGCTCCTACTTTATCTACCTTCGCTATGCCCTTTACCAACGCATACCGGTAATTACCAATCGCCAGGGCATTCGTGTACTTTTCAAAAGCCCCTGCGGCATCCGTTTCTACAGCTGTTTTCAAGAGATTGATATCAACAGCACCTTGAACACGGGCAGGTAATTTATCTTTCCAAAGACCGGCTACATAAGTTACTGCATCAAATTTTTCACCTCCGGTAGCTTTAACCTCACTCAGCTTTTTTATATAGATCGAATTATAACCTAATAGCACAATAGCCACCAGTATAATCCCGTATTTTAAAAACCTGTTCATGGGTATTGTTTTAAAAGTTCAGCATTCGTTAGTTATTTCTTTCCATAGGCCACATAGTCCTGCACATTCTTTTTGGTAACCATTTCAACCGCTACCGGTATCTTCTGAGGAAAATCCCTCTTACCTTTTATATATTCGTCTGCAAACACAGCAGCTGTCTGCGCCATCACCAATGGGAACTGCATGCCGGTGGCATATACCTTGTTATCATTAATAGCAGCAATCACATCATCAGCGCCGTCAAAACCAAATACTTTTACCTTATCTGCTTTTCCAGCGGAAAGCAGTGCCTGGTAAGCGCCCATCGCCATGGCGTCATTACCGCAAAAAACACCGTCGATATCAGGATGTGCCTGCAGAATAGATTCCATCACTTCCATGGCTTTATTACGATCGAAATCTGCACTTTGTTGCGCTACCATTTTCAGATCTTTATAATGATCCACCACACTATGAAAGCCTTTGGATCTCGCCCAGGTATTGTTATCACCCACTAATCCCAATAGCTCCACATAATTACCTGTTTTATGGAGCTGCTGTACAAAATATTTACCAATAGCCACAGAACCAGAGTAGCTGTCGGATAGTATTTGTGAAGTAGCAGCATCCAGTGAATTGATTTCTCTATCCATGCAAAACACCGGTATATCGGCTGCTTTTGCTTTTTTAACATTCGCCACCGAACCATCTGCATCAGTCGGATTAAAAAGAATGGCATTAAATCCTTCAACTATAATATTATCAAAATGATCGCTCTCTAAGGCAGAGTTATTTTGCGAATCGAACAACCTGGTTTCATAGCCCAGCTCCTTAGCCTTGGCGGCTGCCTGTTCACCCAGGAACACAAACCATGGATTATTTAAGGTCGATATAACTATCGCCATTTTCTTTTGTTGTTTGTTTCCTGGCGTTTTGCTTTTACATTGTACCAGCAACACTCCCATCGTCAGCAATAACAGTCCGTTGTAAAAAAGTTTTTTCATAATGAGGCAATTTAAAATGTCCCCTGTTTTATTATTGACAGGTCATAGTTTTACGGAACCCCCTGCGACGAAAAATCAGATAATTAGTAATGCTATTTTGACTGTAGCAATTCCTTTGCGGCTAAAGCAATCCCATTTTTACTGATCCCATAATGTCCCAGGATCTCGCCCTGCGAACCGGTTACGGTGTACTCATCCGGTATACCCATTATTTTAAAGGGTTTGCTGATGCCTTGTTGTAACAGGTAACCGGCACAGGCTTCACCCAATCCGCCAAACACACTATGCTCTTCTACAGTAAGAATAGCTTTGCAAGCACTGGCTCTTTCAGCCAGTAATTCGGTATCCAAAGGCTTGATCGTATGCATACTTACGACAGTTGCGGCAATGCCTTCCTCTTTTAAAAGTTCTGCCGCTTCCAGCGCCGGGTATACAGTCTCTCCACAACCAATAATCAAGATATCCTCACCTTCTGTTATGATGCGTCCTTTGCCAAAAGCAAAGGTCTCCTCATGGGCCTCCTTCAGTGGCGGCATCGGCTTTTTACCAAAACGCAGGTAAACCGGCTCGGCTGTGCGGGCTGCCAGTTCAATAGCCTGCTCAGTTTCCCAGTTATCAGCAGGAGCAACTACCGTTATATTATTGATGGCCCGTAATGCTGCATAGTCGTGCAGGCTATGATGGGTGCTGCCTAAGGCTCCATAACTTACACCAGCGCTGATACCGATCACATTAACCGGGTTGTTGCTATAAGCCACATCATTCTTGATCTGTTCTAATGCACGCGCCGTCAAAAAACAGGCGGGCGATGTGGCAAATACCTTTTTTCCGCAGGATGCCAAACCTGCTGCTACCCCCACCAGGTTTTGTTCTGCTATCCCTACTTCCACAATCTGGTCGGGATATTTTTTGCCAAACGGCACTAACTTGCCCGAGCCGCGGCTATCGCTGGTTACGGCTATAATATTCGGATCTGTCTCCGCCAGCCTTTGCAGTGTTTCTGAATAAACATCCAGGTTGGCTTTATAAGGCAAAGTATTGATTTGTTCTGCCATGGTTAAGTGTATAAAATGAAGGTCAAAAAAGTTAAATTGCTAATAAGGCTTCATCCAGTTCCTTAATAGCCTGCTCATACTCATCTGCAGAAGGAACACCGTGATGCCATTTCAATACATTCTCCATATAGCTCACGCCTTTTCCTTTAGTCGTATGCGCGATAATAACACTGGGCTTTCCTTCTTCAAAAGGCAGGTCTTGTAAAGCTGTCTTTAAAGCAGCTACATCATTACCATCTACTTCTCTCACTGCCCAGCCAAAGGCTTTCCACTTTTCATCCAATGGATCTGTATTACACACATCTGCTGTTGGCGCTGTAATCTGTAAAGCATTTTTATCAACAATTGCACAAAGATTGTCGAGCTTATAATGTGCCCCTGTCAGAGCGGCTTCCCAATTACTTCCTTCCGGCATTTCGCCATCGCCCATGAGGGTATAAACCTTATAATCTTTCTTATCTAATTTACCAGCCAATGCAGTACCTACAGCAATAGGCAAGCCATGACCCAGGGCTCCGGTATTTTGTTCCACACCATTTACTTTACGTGTGGGATGACCAATATAATGCGATTGGTACTGGCAAAGCGTGTTCAGTTCTTCTTCGGCGAAAAATCCTTTATCAGCCAATACAACGAACAAGGCTTCCACGGTATGACCCTTACTTTGAATATAACGATCCCGGTCGGGCGATCCAAAGTTACCGGGAGACACGTTCATAATCTCATTATACAAGACATTCAATATGTCCGTACAGGACAGGCTGCCGCCGGTGTGACCTGCTTTGGCTTTCACAATATATTGGAGTATTTTTTTTCTATACTCAATAGACTTTTGTTGGAGTTCTTTTGTTGTCATATCAAACTGTTGGAGGTTTAAAATTTAAAGTTTAAGGTTTTACCCGTACTCTTTAAATATTGAACTTTACACTTTTAATACGGTTTACCCGTGTAAATAGGTTTCCCAGCCCAGGTAGTTCTCCATCGCCTCTTTCAAAATACCTGCAGTTTTGCTGGCATTCATTACTACGTGATGCTCAAAACCATTCCGACACACATGTTTCATCAGACCCTGTAAATCATCTATCTGCGCTACCGCCCGGTTACCAAAGGTTTTTAACTCATCGTTGGTTAATTCGCCTTCGCCTACATATGCTTTGATCACGCCTTTGCAGTCATCGGTGCTGATACGTCCGTAAGTCAAAGGCATCGCCGGTGTACGACCATCCAAAGCGCCATAAGTATTTTCTGTACCTACCGTTGTTCCTAAGATTGGTGCTGTGCTGATACTGATATCAGGCAGGAAGGATTTTGCCCAGTTGCCACAATGGAACAATACACACTTGGTATCATCATCGGCATAATTATTATTCCAGTCTACCAACGCACTGGGTGAGCCGCTTGCCAGTTGCATAGCATACATGCTTAAAGTACCCGTTACATCTACTTCACAGGCGCTGGGTAACATATTCTCGCTCATCATGCTCATGCTGGTACACACGTTACAACCATAGTTCTGTTGTATCGAGGTCCAGCATTGGATAGCAGTACAGTCTAATGCATTGGCTTCCATAAAATCAGCCAGCACTACATCCAGTTTTGCTATCTGCACCAGCTTATCACCGGGTGTCTTTCCTACTGAAGTGTAGGCATGAATTTTCTCCAGTTTCTCTTTAACAGACCGGTCATCCGCAGTCAATTTATTAGCATTACCCAGTATTTCAGAAAGATCTACTGTTGTAACGGAAATGCCATTACGCTGCAATATCTTTTCACTATAGCGAACGGTATTAAAAGCTGTAGGCCTGGCGCCTACCGCGCCAATGCGCACTTTACGCAAACCTTTCACCACGCGACAAACGCCGACAAAATCCAACAGGTCTTTCTTAAAGGTTTCATCCTGCAGCCTGCTTACATGTTTCGTCGTCAATGTGTATTTAATACCATACTGGTATAAATTATTACAAACCGAAATCTTACCGCACCAGGCATCCCTTCGGTTCACAACGTCTAATTTATTGAGATCATCAGGATAGGCCTGTATCAGTACCGGCACATTCAGTTCCGCCAGTTTCAATGTTTCTGCCACACCCTTTTCATCACCAAAATTGGGCAACACCACCAGCACACCGTCTATGGCATCGCGATGCTCTTTAAACAAAGCAGCACATTTCTTCGCCTCAGCAAAAGTCTCTACCCCGCCCAGCTTCGAGTCTGCATCGCTTAGCATAACAGGTGTGATATTGAGCTCTTTTAAAAAGTCGAGCAATTCGATACGCGCCTCCGCTACCAGCTTATCAGGGAAAAAGTCCCTGTTGCCAATGATGACGCCCAGTGTGGCATTTTTTTGTGATGACATAGTTTCTATAGTTTCGAGTATTTGAAATAACTGATATTATAAACCGCCTCTTTATCCTTTTCGCCTGCATTCGGCAAATCGTACATCTGGTCGGTAGGTGTATCGGCATTAGGAAAGCGCCTTACGCCTCCTGTTCTGAAGCTCACGTGATGTACCTGATGTATAGGCGCAAATATGATATTGTTATTAGGATTACTACCGTTGATGGAAACAGTATACAGTCTCGTCGCGGTGTTCAGTTCAATAACAAAATTGTAGGTTTTACCTGCTTCATATTTTGTCAATGCTTTATCGCGGTAACCAGCTTTAGTTATAATATTACCAGTTGAATCGAAGGACAAACGCAGACATGGCGTATTACGGGCATCCTGTACTTCAATATCCAGACGTCCATTGGCTGTTTGCTTTGGCGTAACGCTAAACTCTATCTTCACCCGGCTGGCTTCCGGCACTACCCGTTCTGCCTTACCCAGGTCGAAAGGGTCAAAGTCTTTTAAAGACAAAACCTTTTTACCATTTTCCTTTACAATGGAAACGGGCGCCCAAAGCGGGCTATATAAGTTCCAGCTATTTAATTCTTCACCGTCTTTCAATGAAGAAAACTGGTCATCCACATTTCCCGTCACCTGGCTTTGAACAGGCATGGGAATTTTTGCAACCCACATATCTTCTTTATTGACACTGTAAGTAACCCAATTATTCTTTCCCGGAGGCGTTCCGTTCATTTCCTGGATGCCGCGTACATACTGGGGTCCATAGGATTTATAGTTACCTCCATAGCGCATGGAAGTGATCTCACCGTTAACCAATAAAAGATTTTTATAGTTTAATCCGTCATCACTTACAGACAATGCCAGCGGCCATCTGAATTCACTCGGGTTATATACTGTCATATACTTTCCGTCGATCGTTTTCTGCCCCCAGATCTTGGCGTTGGAATTCACAAAGCCCGGCGCCCTGAGAGGATTGTAGAGCCATGTTTTGCCATTGTCAGCAGACATGCTGGTCAAGGCATTTTTCCAGAAACCTATTACACGGCCATTTGGCAAATGATAGTAACTAAACGCCTTTACTTCTTTCTTTACCATCACCTTCGCGCGCGCCTTGCCGGTGACCTTGCCGGCCAGCCAGGCAATACGTACGCCCAGCGGTTCCAGCCAGCCGCGCAGGTTGTTGAGATGCTGT
>JBCNOR010000117.1:0-10796 GCA_039593785.1 Niabella sp.
CTATGACGTGGTCTCGGGCAACAACGGCTACCAGGGCTACGGTTACAGCGCCGCCACGGGCTGGGACTACCCGACGGGTTGGGGGCCGGCCTGGCGCGGGCGGCATTGTATCCGCCGTTCCGGCGTAATGGCTGTGGCTCAGCTGACACCGAGATCCTACCCGAGCAGCGGTTACTAACTTAAATACCCCCATATCTTACAAAGGTTCCCAATACCAGCATGGCGATGCCGATTAAAGTTACCAGGATCACATGCGCCACCATTTCCCATAATTTAAACGTGCTGGTCAAAATTGCCGGTATCACCCGGGTCTGGGCGCTGACTGCTAACAATGCAGTAGCAATCAGTAAAGCTAATTTCACCGAAACGACCCTTTCAAGTGGGGAGGAAAAGGTGAACCATTGATTGGGGAGAATGCCCAGCTGGAGTGACATCCAAACCCCGCTGATCACCAAGAGTACCAAAGCCCCCATTCCAATTGGCTCGTATCTTTTTTCGAATTCTATTAACTCCCTTGGATCAAGCCTGCGTAAACATCCCGGCATAATTCTTAAAGAAATATACAAATGTCCACCTACCCAAACGGCTGCTGCCAGTAAATGGACTATTAGTAAAAAATGATGATTCATTTTACCATATTTAGCATCATGATGTCTGCAATGGACCTGGCGTGCTGCTTCATCTTGTCGGCATTTGGGCCGGCATACAATTCATCAATACACTTTTCAAAAAGTAGCAGCCATCTTTGGAAATGTTCACTCCGGGTGTCGTGCAGCCCGTTAATGTACCGGTGTGTTTTGATTGGACTACCTTCATATTCGCCTGTATGAAAAATTACGTTCTCCCAGAAGAGATGCATCCTTTGAAGGTGGTAATCCCAATTTAAATGAATGACGTCTGAAAAGAAAAATCCAATCAGCGGGTCTGTTTTGATCCGTTGATGAAATGCCAGTAGTATTACCCGTATGTCCTCATTATTTGAAACATCCTGATGCATAGTCGATACTTTTGTTTTTAGCCTATCTAATGAAGGGGCAGCCCCGGCGGTTCTAACGGGCCGATCAGCTAAGCCGACCGACTCTGTGCTTACATATCTTTTCTTTTGAATCTTCGCAATGACCAGTAAAATGGAAGCCCCACCCATAATACCATGAGTGCAACTGAAAAAGTTAATCCCCTGGTACTACCAAATGTTTCCCGGAATACCGCTCCGGTATAGCCAAGCATGGCTGATACGTCCAGTTGCAATAATACCAGTATGCGGCAGAGGTCAATGGGACTGAGCGCACTTAACATCACGACCAGCTTTTCAATTGGATAGTCCGCGAACTGGAAAAAAACAAATAAGACCAACCCGTCGAAAAGCAGGGCGAAATATAGCCATAACATGATAGCCAGCCCTATACCCCTGGCTTTGTCCCTGGTTAAGATACTGCTCAGGAATGCTATCGCAACGAATATAACGGAGAGCAGGGAGCCGGCGATAAGCATCATAGCCGCCATTTTAAACTCAACAAATAATAGCAGGGGAATACCGGTTCCCAACCAATAGGCAATAACAAGGCTCAGAGATAATCCAGAAAACATGGCTTTCCATATTCTACTCCGCTTTACCGGGTGACTGATCAGCAGTTCTATGAATTCGCTACTATTATAGACATAAATGGTTGCAAAAAGTACCGATACCAACGGAACGGCCAGGAGCACGACATTAAGGACGGTCAGTACACCCTTGGCCGTACTGTCTTCCAAACTAAAGATACTCCAAGTGAAGGTCGCCAGCATGAGCGTGTAGACCAGCACGATCTTATTTTTAAAGATGTCCAGCATGATGTACCTTAAAATCCTGTTCATTTTTTTGGTTTTTTAACAGATGAACAATCGCCCGGGCCACCGTATCCTGGCCTGTTATCATTTTTAGGCGGCCTATCTTCTCATGCAGGATGGCCCGCCCCTCCTGCATATAAATCACTTCGGATACCATATCCTCCAGTTCACTGAGCAAATGAGAGGTAATGATCACCAGGCAACCTCTTGATTTAGCCTCCTTGATCTTTGCCTTCAAAATTTCCGCTGCAACAGGATCCAGTCCCGCCGTTGGCTCATCCAATATCAATACTTTGGGGCGGAACAAAAACGCGAGCGTCGCACTTACTTTCTGAGTCGTACCACCGCTTAAGGTGCGCATTTTTTTGTCCAGCATGCCGCTCAACTCAAATTGTTCAAACAGATCGTGGTCAAAGGAACTTTCCTTATTCCTGATGCTCTTAATTAGGCCAATTACCTGACCGATGCTCATATTTTCCGGATAGCGGCCGATCTGCGGCATGTAACCTATATCTGTGCGGTACTGATTGTTTCCTGCTATACTGCTGCCATTAAAAAAGATCTCACCACTGGTTGGCAGCACCATACCCAGCACGGCCTTGATCAGGGTTGTTTTACCGCACCCATTCGGACCGATCAGCGCGATACACTCCCCGGTGCGCAGTTCCAGACTTAGTTGATCCAACGCTCTTAACTTCCCAAAATGCTTACTGATATTTTTGATAACTATCATAACTTAAAGGGGTGCATAGCAGGCGTATTGTCTACAAATTGTTCGGGCGTTATACTGGGCAGTATTTTCTCAGACCTGTCGAGCAGGCTCATCATAAAGCTCCGGTAGAGCAGCATGGCAGGCGGGCTTTTTTCTACCATCACGGCGTACAGGCTTAAAGGGTGATAGGGCACATCCCCAATACCATCCTTATTCAGATCATAACCCTCATACTTATCCCAATAGTTATTTTCGAAATGATTCAGCGTCAATGTACCATTGGTCGCTACATCGAAAGTGTTGCCCAAAAAATTATTATGGGTTATCTGATTATCCACGCAGTTAGCCTGCATCCTCATACCCCAACCGTTGGATTCAAAGGTATTCCGCTCTACATGGACCCGGTTACTTCCGTCAAAAAAAATACCGGTGGTATTTTTGATAAACCGGTTACCCGACAGGTAGCAATCCGAAAGTTCTTTGAACAAAATTCCGTATGCTGCATCACCGCGGTTGTCTTCAAATACATTGTTGATCATTACTACCTTTTTCGTGAACATCACCGCCACTCCGGCACCATTACTTTTAAAGAAGTTGGTGATATACGCATTGTTATGAGAAAACATAAAATGCAAACCGTACCGCAAATTATTCCGGGAGATATTTCTCCATATTACGGAGGCCGTTACAAACTCAAAGTAAATGCCATCCCGGTGACCTTCAACTTTGTTTCCCAGGATCTGCAGGCTATCACTTTTCCAACAATGAATACCATTACCGGATTGATGTTCCAGTTTTTGTGCAGCCCGGATGATATTACCTTTAATGACGCAGTTACGCGCATACTGCAGGTAAATACCAAAATAATTATTGACGAGCAAGTTGCCCTCTATGACTACACTGCTTGCGTCGTAAATCTTAATAGCACCCGGATCGTTAAGCGCTGACCTGCCCGAATTCCGAATACAGAAGCCTTTTACGGTCACCGCACTGCTCCTAACAGACAGCACTTCATACTTCAACTGGCCATCCAGGACAGGCCATCCCTCTCCCAGCAGACAGACTGCCTTATCGATGGTGATATTACCCTCCCGGTAAATGCCCCCGGATACAAAGATTGTATCGCCGTCTGCCGCTCTGGTAAGTGCTACTTTTATCGTAGTGCAGTCGCCTGCCGGTCCCACCCGCCAGGTCCTTGCAGCTGCCTGGCCTCCCAGCAGTTGCATCCAACACAAAGTTGCCAAGAGGTACCAGGGTATAGTTTTCATTATCTATTATTGTTGGGCCATACCCTCTGCAACTCCTGCCAGTTCAATACTTTTGCCCGGGCATCTGTCGCAAACTTCAAGGCTGCCAGGGAATCACTGAAGGCCGCTGTATTGCCGCCCATCGGACTCTTCAGCGTTTCATGCCGGACGAACCAGGCGTCCGGAGTTTTAATAAATTCATGCGGCGCAACAAAGCTTGTCACATATACATCCGATACCGGCACCTGAAGGTTTGCTTTCTTATAAGCCAGCATACAAGAAAGATCATCGAACTTATAAATCCTGCCTTTGGAAGTAACCAGCTCGGTTGCAAAGCCAGGCACCGAAATAGACATCTTACAAAAATCGCAGGCATCTTTATTATAATGAATTGCCTGAGGACCGCTATTGCCACAGGAAGACAGGATCATAGCAGCCATCCCTACCATGGCCAATTGTGACGGCCGTTTCACTACCCTTCTTCCTAATGTTTCAATTAAAACTGCGACGAGCAGCAATATTCCTGCGATCAAAAGTAACCATCCGCCCGCAGCCGGTATAGAGTAGGCACCAAAATTGAGCAGCTGTTTAAACCCGATAAGAGGTGGCTGGTAAGACATGCCAGGTACTTTGATCGCCGCCGCCGGATCCAGGTTATGCCCGTAGTCATACTCCCACTTCCAAAAGTCGACCATCGCTACCACTCCAAAGATAATGAAGGCGACGAGTGATGCATTTAACCATTTCAGCCTCCCGTTGAGCGCCGTTCCTACAAAGAGGAGTGCATA
Organism: Niabella sp.; assembly: GCA_039593785.1. Taxonomy (GTDB): domain Bacteria; phylum Bacteroidota; class Bacteroidia; order Chitinophagales; family Chitinophagaceae; genus Niabella. The sequence goes on from JBCNOR010000117.1 coordinate 4,575, forward strand.
CAAAGTTAGGATGTAAGGTAGCCATGTGAACTCTACAAAGTCGTTACTATGCAAGGTCTTCATGCCAATATAATGATTGAGCCCGTTAATGATGTCCACATCCCCCGCCAGCTTATGGACCCTAATACTGAGTCGCAATCCTTCGGGGTACTGCGGCGCATCCAGGTAAATGTACCATACAGGTACAAAAAGAGCTATTGTTACACATATAGCAGCTAATACCAGCAGCCACCTTGATTTTTTCGAGATCATTACATATCCTGTTTCCATCGCCTGACTATTGCGTTTGAATTATTATTGAACCCGGGCAAAGCTATCCACCACCCCTCTATTCTTTTATGACCCTGATCATACAGCAGGTGCTTTCACCTTATTTACCTTCGCAAGTTGCATGTCTACGTACCGACTTCGACCACTAACCATAGATCAACAAGCCATTTTAAGTACCCATACAAAACAGGGCGGCTGACCTTTCGCTCTACCACCCTGCTTTGATTAGCGCCGGTTAATGGTTATTGAACGGCTTTATCTTTTTTACCTAAACTAAAACTTATGGGTATGTTGCTGCCTTTGGGCGATACACGGACATAGCCGGACATTTCCTGGTGCAAGGCTGAACAGAAGTCTGTGCAATAGATGGGAAAGATACCCACCCGGTCCGGTACCCATTTTAAGGTTAATGTCTCACCCGGCATGATGAGCAATTCTGCATTATTAGCACCCTTTACTCCAAAACCGTGCGGCACATCCCAATCCTGCTCCAGGTTTGTCACATGGAAGTAGACCTCATCACCTAACTGAACCCCTTCTATATTATCCGGCGCAAAATGTGAACGAATTGCTGTAATATTCACATGCACCTGGTTGCCCTGCCGGGTTACTTTTGCATCCTGTTCTCCTTTAGCGGCATAAGGATGTTTGTTGGCATTAATATCGAAGATCTTTAATTGTTGATCCCTGATCAATGTTGCCGGGACCGCCTGGGCATAATGTGGTTCCCCGATGGTCGGAAAATCAAGTATCAACTCCATTTTATCCCCGCTGATATCATAAAGCTGTGCGCTCTGGGAGAGCTCCGGCCCGGTTGGCAGATAGCGATCCTTTGTAATTTTATTGTAGGCTACCAGGTATTTTCCAAAGGGCTTTTTGGTATTTCCACCCGGGATCATCAGGTGCCCGACCGAGTAATAGGTAGGTTGCCGGTCCAGCACTTTCAGATCCCTGATATTCCATTTAACCACTTCGGAGGAAACAAAGAAGGAGGTGTAAGCATTACCCTTACCGTCAAATTCTGTGTGCAGCGGTCCCAGACCCGGCTTTTCCACTTCACCATACAAAGCTGCTTCATATTTTATTACGGGTATACCAGCGTATTGCTCCGGTTCAAAGGCTTTGTCAGCGATTGCCTTTTGGATCTTGTCGTAGCTAAATACCGGTAATAAAGCTGCCAGCTTCCCGCTACCCACAATAAATTCCCCGGTTGGATCCACATCACAGCCATGGGGGGATTTGGGGCAGGGTATAAAGTAAACCAGATCCGGGAACTCCGTCACATCCAGCACCGTTACTTCCTTCTTCATTTCGGAGGTAGCGGAATGGGTTTCATCATTATACTTATTGTGCGCGTAGTTTACTGCCTGCTTTTTACCCTTACCGGCTTTAACATACTGCTCCGCCTTTTTCCAATTTACTGCCATGATAAAATCTTTGTCTTTTTGAGAAGCATTTACTTCCAGCAGTGTATTAGCCTGTTCAGAGTTATAGCAACTAAAGAAGAACCAGCCCCCCGATTTCCCTTTACCTGCCCGCGCCAGGTCAAAGTTGATGCCCGGGGTTTTGAGCTGGAAAGCCAGGTTCATGTCACCGCTGGTTTTGTCAATACTTACAAAGCTGATATGACCTTTGAAGTTATCCTTGTAGGTGTCGATGGGCACATCTCCTGCCGCACCATCCGCCGGTACACTAAAACGAGTACCCGCAACTATATACTCGGAATTTTCAGTTCCAAAAGGAGAACTGTGATTGCCGGCACTATTGGGTAGTTCTATGATCTCTGCAGTCCGAAAGGTTTTCAAATCAATGCGCGCCAGTCTCGGTGTATTATTACCGTTTACGAATACCCATTTTCCATCCGCAACGCCCTCATTCATGGACATTTCTACGTGGTGCAAATCATCCCAGGGAACAAAACCATGAGAGGTATTGAGCATTGGCCTGGTTTCTTCGCTGTATCCCCACCCCTTTTCAGGATCGACGGAAAACACCGGGATCACCCGCAATAAGCGTCCGCTTGGAAGCCCGTAAACACTGAGCTGGCCGCTGAAGCCACCGGATACGAAATTATAAAACTCATCATACTTGCCAGGAGCCACATAGGTTTTGGCCGCAGCGTCTCCGCTCACCAGGTTGCCTGAATTTTTCGGTTTACAGGAGGTGGCATACAACGTTAGAATCGCCAATATGGAAAGTGACATTTTTTTGAGTAGCATACGTTTAATTTATTGGGTTCTGGTTATTTGGCACCGTCATTCTGGCGCATGAATTCTACGATTTCCCGGGCTTCATTCTCAGCCAGGTTTTGATTGGGCATGCGTACCAGGCAAAGTTCCAGTTGCGCCTGTACTTCGGGATCTTTATCGATCATGGGATCGGGATTGGTAATAAAGTTCATGATCCAGTGTGCCGCCCTTCGCTGTGTCACCCCCTTCCACCCGGGTCCTACGAGTTTTTCATCCGTAGTTTTGTGACAGGAGAAACATTTCGTCCCTGCAATTGCTTTTCCTTTTGCTGCCAGCGCCGCATCCAGTGCACCCAAAGAGACACTGCTTTCATCAAATTTACCCTCTCCCCGCTTTGGATCATAAGCAGCAGGTGCAGCAGGTGTTGGTTGATTACCGGCAGCCGGCTGACCCGCACTACCGTTGCCGCTGTCATTACCGCAAGACCCAATAGCCAGGGTCGCCGCTATGGTGATTATAACTAATGCTTTTTTACTCATCTTTTCAAGTTTTAGATGAGCAAAAGTACCCGCCCTTCAATGGTTGTTTTTATGACTGGAGTCATACCGAAAACCAGTAGCCTTCTGTGTTTTTATTATTTTCCAACAGGTAAACATTTAAGTGTTTCGTGAGCTTCCTATTTACCTTACAGGCCGCCATTGACTCACAAAATGATGCGGACCTTATAAATGTTGTAACTGCGAGACAAACGGAACCGATCGATTGCGAGGACTACCGCTCGACCGGTATCCAGACAAGACTCCATTGCAGGACCTTTAACCTGAGTTATTGAATGGCATACTTAAAGTGTCAAAACAGCTGCAGTTGCCCTTCTTGCTGCTCGTTGAGATCACCACCCGGAACATCCAAAGGAGGGAGCTCATGATAGTAGTATTTTTTTAGCGGATCGTTGGAGTTTAAAAAGTCTTTTGCCAGGGTATAGTAGCTTAACTCCTCGTAAGGTATCTGCCAGGAAGCAATTTGCTGGATATCCTGTTCATTTAGGTTACCGAATAACCATTCATAAGCCAGGTCATCAGACAGCATGGTGGGCTGGCGTTTCTTGACATTGTGAATTTCAGCCATGACTTCGTTTGCCTGGGTAGTCACAATAGAAGCTGTATTTACTACTTCGCCGGTAGATGCATCATCCCACTGCTGCCAGATACCAGCCAGCCAAAAGTACTCGCGGTCTTTTAACATGATGCGGTAGGGATATTTTACCGCGGTTTTCCGTGGTTCGCCGGTTCGTTTATTTTTGGGGAAGACGTGCCGCCACTCATAGAAGCCGGAGGATAAAAATAGACATCGCCTATTGACTGCAGCTTGTCGATATACCTTGCCCTTATATAAAATCTCTTCAGAAATAGCATTTAGAAAGTTCAATCCATCCACGAAGTTGCCGCGGTGATCTTTATGCGGGTACCGACCCTTAAATACCTGTTCCCGAGTTTCCCAAAACGGCCAGCCCAGCGGATCAGGAATAAAGCCCCACTCCATTTCCACGAGTTCGAAATCGTCATTGCCCTTTTCATCTTTGACAGGTACCAATACGGCACTATTTCCAAAATCAAACCCATTAATCGTGTTGCGGTTCAAAAAATCATACTTCGCCAACTTTTTTTCGAGCTGCTTTAACCGTATAAACTCCGCTTTAGTTACCTTTTGTCCATTGTAATAGCACATACTACGACATGTTTGTTTTTAGATACTCATCTATTAATTTACCCACCCCTTCCGCTTCCTGCTGCCTGCCTTCGGGAATAGAGGTCCAGAACTTACTATTATCCGGGCTTTTGGCCTGGGTGATCACAATCGGATCCCGTTTGCTGCTAAAAACCACCCTATAAGCTAGTACACGCGGGATATCCACCCGCTTGCAGGTCAGGGTTACTCCATATGCCTCAAAGGTGAAGCTATCCTCAAGATCGTTAAACAGATCACTCATCAATAATGCTTGAAACCAAGGTACAATTTACTACTTATGCTTTAATTTTTAATAGACTGGCAGCCTATTTGCAATTCAAATCCAACTGACGATTAATGGAATGTTCAAGGGTTCCAAAAAGGAAAACGGCAGATACAACCTTTATAAAAGGAAGAAATAGATTTAAAGAACAACCATAACATTTTACTGGAAATTACATTTATAACCCTCATTTTTCTCTAACTAGTGATTTTAAGAAAGAAGAGAAGAAAATAAACAACATTGTGGGACTGAAGATTAACAAAAGCCAACCTGTACACTGTCTGCTATTATCCAATTTTTGATAATGGCGAATATAGCAGCTATTGCAAGACTTAACTATTTAGCGCTTTATACCAAATAAATAATTAACTTTTCGGAGGCATATTTACATATTGTTAAAGCGAATTTCCAATGAAAAATCTCGTTATCGTCTTGCTGCTATTTCATGTAATAACCGTTGGCGCACAAACGCCACGACAGCAAAAAAATATCGAAGCCTTTACAAGACTTTATGGATATGCAACTGATTAAGGAATGACAATGACTTTCTACTAGTGTGAGAAAATATGTAAATTGGGATAAGTTCTAAAATGGAACTTATTTAATACGAACTAAGATCAGCTGGCCTGATCTGAAGGTGTTCCATTTGTTTTCCACCAAAAGCTTTCTGCCCTACTACTTGAAAATTTTTTCTCAAATACAGTCTTTTAGCATCAGGGTTGCCCTTATCCACCAGCAGACCGATAGTCTGCCCATTTTGTTTAACATGATGGCCGATCAAAAAATCCAGTAACTGGGAACCGATACCCTTGCCTTGCATTTGTGTGCTTACACCAATACAATCCAGGTACCATTCGCCTGGCCCTGTTTCATCCTCGGGCGAAAAGGGTTTACCCGACGCAGCCTCTATTAGAGTTTTAACTGCTTGGCGAAGCTCATGAAGCCTGCCTCCGTCATAAATATTAGCTGATCCCACTATCACACCATCATCTTCGACCACCCAGGTAAATTCATAAGAGTATTGATTTGCAGGTTGAGCGGCAAGCCGGGCAAGCAATTGTTTTGATTCTTCTACTTTATCACTTCCTGCATAATGATAAAAAATTTCCTCCATCGCTTTAAACAGATACTCTGCAATCGAAGAGGCATCTGATGGAGTAGCTTTACGAATCAACATATCTTACATTCAATGTTTAATCAACCTTTAAAAATAACTTCTTCTCAATGCTGCATAAGTATCAAGCGCATTTAATGATCGATACCCCCAAATCACAAATATACTATCAGAGAACTTTCAATAAATAGATGTTACAATTAAATATATCAATAAAGTAAAAAGGATATAGTTATCTTTATCTCAATCACTACAAACCCATTAAATTAGCCGGGCTACTGCATTGTAAGTCCGGCTTTTTTTAAATACTACTTTCTCCACTACCCTAGCACTACAACTAATATTTAAACCAATCAGAACATCAGCCGTCCCTTCTGTAATATTTCTAGTCTAATTACAAATTTCATATACCCAATAATAAGCCTGGCACCCAACTGCTCAAACAGCCTGTCGGCTAAACATAGTTCATGTCACCAACAATAACCGAGCTGCCTGGCTAAAGGGTCATACCTGCTGCTACGGAGATCGCCAATTGTGCGCCATGGGTAACCAGAACCTGCTTCCCAGCGAGCCTTCAGATAGCAGTTTATTATAAGTATTCATCCTCTTTGAAAGAAACCGGTATCGGTCAATTATCAAAT
>JBCNOR010000118.1:0-10791 GCA_039593785.1 Niabella sp.
GCGTGGGTTAGTCCTTATTGTTCCTAAAGGGCTACGACACCCCGACAACGAAATAAGAACGCCCACGCAGGCCTTAAATATACTAAGGAAACGTGAGCGATTTACCTTATCATCCCGTTGTCGTAAAAGGTCGTAGTTTTTAGGAACGAGAATAAAAGCAAATGCGCTTTACTTTATTAATTGAGCTATCTCTAAGCTATGATGTATTTGCAAAGGTCATAATTCATATTTGATACAAATGTAACTTAAAATCCATAACAATAATCTAAAGTTACTGATATTTTTTAGAAAATCATTATATCAAATTTTTTATAGTCTTTTGTTTCATAAACTTTATGGCAACACAGAGGAAGAAATTTAATAGAATCAAAATCGTCCTTTTAGAAAAGGAAAAGACTAGTGTATGGTTGGCGGAAACATTAGGTCTTAGTGCAACTGCTGTATCTAAATGGTGTACTAATAGAAATCAACCAACTGTCGAAACTCTATTTAAAATTGCTGAAGTATTAGGTGTAGAAGTGTGCGAGCTGCTGGTAACAGGGAAGAAGTAAAACGTTAAGAAGTTAAGGTTCATTAAGAGGGTTCTTCTTAATTGTCTTCATGACTTAATGGTTCAAAATATTTAGCGGCGGCGTTCGAGGCATCCGGCACAAATAGCGAAATGGTAATCAAACTGACTTATGAATACAAAGGCATATAAAAAAAATGTAGTAGACAAACTTTCAGATGTATTAAAATCAAGAGGATTCAAGAGAAAGGGAAATTGGTATCATCTTTCAAATGGAGATTTGACCTATTATATAGGTGTGCAGAGTAGTCTTAGTTCAACTGCTGATCTGCTGAAGATTACTGTTAATATTGAAATTGCCTCTTCAATAATTTCAAAGTTAGATGATACGAGCATGCCAATAGAATATCAGCGCCATTATGTAAGCCGTATTGGTGATTATTTGGAAAGTGGGCAGGATAAATGGTGGATTGTTAGTGACATTAATTTAGCTGAAATCGTGGCCAATGAAATTGCAGAAATAATCATCAGTAAGGTTATTCCCCATTTTGATACATTAAAATCAACTGAAGACTTGGCAGCGCTTTGGAGAGGCGTTGGACACATGGGAGTGACGGAAGGGCAAAGAAGAAAATACTTAAACTTGCTGGATAATAGGTGAAGTTGAAAGCTTTTTAATTAGTTGAAGTATAAGTAACCATTGCAAAATTGAGGCAATCAAGCGTTCTCTTAATTGCCTTCATACCTTAATGGTTCAAACGAATAGCTCATTATTTTTAAACGCTTACAAGATTAAACATGACCAGTGAAACTGCAAATTTTGAGATACATAGCCGGCACACTTTTATAGAATTTATAGAGCGGCTGAGAAGAGATTTTATTGAAAATCCTGACAGTTGGGAGAACAAAACCCTGCCGGATTTTTTAGATGCTGTAGGCGATTATGCTGAAGATATACAAGGCTACTATGATAATACACAACAAAACATAAATGCCAACGAGGCGAGCTGGAAATTATTTGCCGATATACTTAAGGGCGCTACTATGTACGAATGATCATATTATATTAAATGGAAAAATTTCAAAAGCTTTTAGATTCCGGATCCCCATTTGTAGAAAACTTGCTAAGAGATCACGGTGAGTTTTTTCCATTGGCGTATGCGTTGGATAGAGATGGCGCAGTAGCATCGGTTAGTTTTGAGCCAGATGAAGAACAGCCTCTGTCAGATAAACTAATTGCCCGTTTAAAAGCCGGATTGAAAGCGTCTGCCAATGAGTGGGATTTGAAAACTATCACTATTTTTTATAATGCTAGGATAACGGATAGTGAAACTAAAGTAAAATCAGACGCCATTGCTGTGTTTATGGAAGATGCGGATGATGATATTTCTTATCATTTTTATTATACGTATAAACTGGAGAATGATATTTTAAATTTAGGTAATAGTTGGAGAGAGGAGGCTAAGAAAGAGAATTTTGTTAAAGAGGATTAATAAAGCAAGAGAGAATAGAATGGTGAAGGCAGCTGAGAATCTGAAGGTTTTATTTTTGATGATAATGGGAATTGCCATTCTTATCATTGCTGTTCCATTTCTGCTAATATGGTCTCTTTTTACATGGCCGGAGCGATTGAAGGCTAATAAAAGGTATGCTGAATTTTTACGGCAAAACGACGGCAAGAATTTCTTTTGTTATAACAACCGTAAAAATTCCAAAGAATTTATAGAGCAAGAAATTATTCCTCAACTGGGTGATAATGTAGAGGTTATATACCTTAATGGAAAAGTAGTTGAAACCCCGAATTTTTCAAAAGACTTTATTTCAAGAGCATTATATAATTTGAAGAACTATTCAAAGTTTCCTCATTTAATGAAGATCAGGCAGGGTGAGTTAATTGACAAGTCTATAAATAATCTGTTCTTTTCCGTCAGGAATCAAAACAAACCTAAGGACCAGCTTTTGGCTGAAATAGAAAATTTTTTTGAACCTGATGCTGGCAATGAAAAAGAGGAAATTAAAACCGTTTAGGATTTAAGGATCATTAAGCGTTCTCTTAATTGCCTTAATCCCTTAATGGTTAAAAATAATTTTAAAGTAAATGATAGCACCACGCATTGAAACAATATCAGAAAAGAAATTAATAGGCAAAAGGCTAACTATGAGTTTTGCCCACTATAACATTGTTGAGCTGTGGCGAAGCTTTGTTCCCAAGCGTAAAGAAATAACGAACAACCTTACCAATGATCTGGTATCATTAGTTATTTATGGTCCCCAACATTTTATCGATTTTAAACCAACCAACGAGTTTGAAAGATGGGCAGCGGTTGAAGTGGCAGATTTTGAAAGCATACCTACAGGAATGGAGACCTTTGTTTTGCCGGGCGGCCTTTACGCAGTTTTTGACTATAAAGGATCGAGTACAGACCATTCTATTTTTCAATATATTTTTGGAACCTGGTTGCCTGCTTCCAACTACAATTTAAGCAACAGGCCACACTTTGAGGTGCTGGGTGATAAATACAAGAATAGCGATCCCCTGTCAGAAGAAGAAATTTGGATTCCTATACAACCGAAGCATTAAAAGCCAAGGCATTTTTCTTAATAACCTTAATCCCTTAATGTTTTAAAAAGAAATTTAATATATCCCTATTTTTGAGCTTTAATTGTACCAGAGCTATAATAAGACCTGTGTAAAATAGAAATTCAGATATTCAAAACCTTTTATGAAAAAATTATTGTTCCTGTTTTTGATGTCGCCTATTATGGGGTGGGCTCAGCAAAAGTATTTTACCTATCAACACAATGGCTTGTATGGCATAACCGATGTACAAGGAAATGATGTTGTAAAAGCCACTTACCCAGGTTGGGAAAGAAACAACTCCATTGATAGTCTTACCATACTGGAAAATAAGGAAGGCAAAACCCTGGTGTTTCATTTATACAGTGGTACTAAAAATGAGTATGATGAATTTCAACCGAATCATGTTTACTTACAAGATGAGTATTTTGCATTCATCATTAACAATAGGAAAGAGTATTTACAGGGCCAAAAGTCGGGATTGCAAATTCCCCTGAAAGAGAAATTTTATGAGTTTAAAAACCTGGGTCCTGATTATATTGTTGCAAAGTTTGAAAAAATAGCCAAACTTGTAAAACAGGCAGCACCCAAGCCTGCTCCGAAAAAAGACAAAAATGGATTAACTCCTCCACAAATAGTTAAAGCGCCGGAACTAGAGACTTTGAAGCGTAGCAATTATTATGTTTTCAAAAATGATAAAAAACTGGTGAAGGTAAAAGAGATCAATTCCAACGAGTTTGATTTTCCGTTTAGTATTTTTAAAAATAATGCTGCTAAGGGTAGCACTATTGAATCAGAGCATAACTACGAGTACAGTGCGATAAAGCCCTGGCATCATTTCTACTTAGAGGATTTTGATTATGTAGCTGTAACAGATGGTGGTGCTTTTAATCTGTATGATAAAAACTGGAAGCTGATCACGAATATTAAATCTGCTGAGAAAAGTTATTATTATGAAGAGCCCATATCGAAAGCCTTATATGCGCTGGAAAAAGACAAAGCAAAGAACTTTGATATAAGAACTGCTAATTATGCTGTACCACCATCTATGGGAAATATGGGGGCTGCTTTTTTAAAAGTAGAAAAGCAGAACGATTATAATGTCGTAAGCTTTTACCAAAAAGGGCAATATGTTTTTTTATTTAAAACACCTGCTGAAGTAAAAGTATACGGTAATGATATCACACTAAAAATGGGCACAGATGTAGCGAAGTTTGAAATTTCAGAATCAGAACCAGCGGTACACTTACCATCACAATATCTTCAGCTATATAAAATAGGGTTTGAAAAATAATAGCGGGTGCGAACCTTTAGTTAAAAACATTAAGAAGTTAAGGTGCATTAAGCGTTTTTCTTAATCGTCTTAATGTCTTAATGGTTCGAATTTTTTGCAGATGCTTACTATGCACTGGTAATTGGAGAACATAAAACATTAAGAAGTTAAGGAGCATTAAGTGTTCTTCTTAATTAACTTAATGTCTTAATGGTTAAAAACTATAGCCACATTACTTAAATTTCAACTATTACTTTGCAAATCAGTTTAAATTTGCAACAGAACTAATTTATATGAAATATCTCGCTACCCTGGCTGCTTTGTTGATCACTACATTTTGTTTCGGGCAAACCGTATTTAAAGTAGATCATTTTTCAAAAGACTATTACGGTAAAATTTTTATCAGTGATACCAGCGAAGTATTTAGCAAAGGGTGGGTAGCCATTTATAATGCCCAAACCAATAAGCAACTGATAAAAGTAGATGCGGAAGAGCTGGCGCTCTCCTTACATAATGGCGAAGCAAAAGCTAATATAAAATCTTTGCCTTATGGTGAGCAAAGCCTCATTATGTACGAAGATTACAATTTTGATGGTAAAAAAGACTTTGCCATTTGCGACGGACAAAACAGTTGTTACCATGGTCCTTCTTTTCGCATTTATTTGGCTACGGGGCAAGGGTTTCGTTTTAACGAGGCATTTACCCAACTGGCACAGGAAAATTGCGGTATGTTTAGCGTAGATGATAAGGAAAAGAAATTGTATACTATGACCAAAGACGGTTGCTGCTGGCACCAGTTCTCCGAATACATCGTTGTAAATAATGCTCCCAAAGAGATCAGTATTGTTACAGAGGAGGCGCGTGCTCCGTTTTATACAAGCACCGTAGAAAAATGGAATGGTAAACGGATGGTATCTTCATCTACCCAAAGCATTGACTTAAGTGAAGAGGGGGTTGATGTGATCCTATCTTTTAAAGTGCCTCAAAATGGAAAACAGGTAGTGTTATTTAATTTTAACGACCGTATGTTATACTATGCGGTTCTGAAAAGTAAAGATGAGGTGGAATTTTCTTACCCGGTAGAAGCGGTGTACCAAAGTCATGATTTTACTTTTGAAAATAAACCCGGCGATATGGCCGTTGTTTTTAAAAACGAAACAGCCGTGTACCGGGTATACGAGCAGGCTGGTAAAACAGGCGTCATTACTAAAGTGGGCGGTAAAACCTATCACTGGCAGGGCGACACTAAAACGCAGAAGGGTAGTTTGAAAAAGCTTACAAAGGTGAAGCTGGATAATGTGTATTAAGCTTGCCCAAATGAAATTCAGTTAACATTAGTGCATTCGTGGCATTTAAAGAGATCAGGTAGTCTAAAAAGCCTATCTCATTTTTTGACAATTATCAAAACGATCAATTCAATGATCCGATAATTTCGATTTTTAAATCGCAGGTCTTACAGTGAATACTTAATTAACATGATAGCAGGTACATGTATTACAGCATCATTAATCATCTGTGCATTCGGGCATTAAAATAACTGAATTTAAACCTACTGGTATATGAACCCTATTGATAGAGATGACATACATATCATAAGCAGGCATAGCAACCTGGGCAAAGAGAAGGTAGCCGGCTTATTGCAGACAAATGTTTACAACAATAAAGAAGCCTGGCAAAAGTTTCTGCAGTTGTTTTTTATAACACTGGGTATTGGTTTTACAGTAGCCGGTATCATTTTCTTTTTTGCTTATAACTGGGCCGATCTGCACAAATTTGCCAAGATAGGTTTAGTGGAGGCCCTGATCCTGATCACAACGGGTTTGGCTTTTCTCCCTAAGCTCAATGCCAATACAAGGAATATTATTTTAACAGGTGCCGCAGCCCTCGTAGGTGTGCTCTTTGCAGTATTCGGTCAGGTGTACCAAACAGGCGCTAACGCTTATGACTTTTTCCTGGCCTGGGTCATTTTTATTAGCTTATGGGTATGGGTGTCCAACTTTGCACCATTATGGCTGCTCTATCTTTTGCTGATCAATACCACCATAGTATTATATGCCCAGCAGGTAGCCAAAAATTGGGAAGGCATTTATGTGATGACTTTGCTCTTTATGATTAATACGGTGATGTTAGTGGCTTTTACGGTGCTATCCAGGTGCAAAAAGGAATTGCATGCGCCCGGCTGGTTTTTAAATTCGATTGCCCTAGCGGCTACCACCTTTGCAACCATCGGTATCGTGATAGCGGTTTTCGATGAAGGATCCGGCGCGCCCGGCCTTTTAATTTTATTCACTTTAACGGCATTTGCATCCGGTATCTGGTATGGCCTGAAATACAGAAAGCTGTTTTATCTTTCTATCATTCCGCTTAGTATTATTATCATCTTTTCGGCGCTGCTTATGGAAATGTCGGGCGATGGTTCTATGCTTTTGTTTGTGTGTATGTTTATTATTGGCAGTGTAACTGTCGTAATAAAAGGACTTATTGCGTTGCAACGGAAATGGGCCCTTGATACACCTGTAGCTATAGCCGATCAACATAAAAATAATGAAAATGAAAAGTAAAGAGCAGATAGAAACATTGTTGGCGCATATGGCCGGTGGCGACGATCAGATTCAATATGATGTGGACAAGATCACTGCTGTCTATCAAAAGAACGATCATGGGCATCAATCCATTGCCGTTAAAATATTATCAGTGGTTGGTGGCATATTAGCCAGCCTGGCTTTTATCGGGTTTCTTTTTTTGGTAGGACTGTACGATTCTGAACTGGGATTATTTTTTTTGGGAATAGCCGCCGTTGTTGGTTCAGCTTTGTTGAGTAAGAAGGCGGACAGTATCATAACAGATACTATCTGCGTATCCTTCTTTATTATAGGTTTTACATTACTGGGAATAGGGTTGGATAAGATGCAGGTAGATGCGGATGTGATTTTTACCGTTTTCGCCATAGTAGCATTTGGCGCGCTGGTGTTAGTACAAACCTATATATTATCCTTTGTGTCGTTATTGATTGTCAACGGGAGTATACTAACACTTATATTATCCAATCGTCAGTATAATCTTGTTAATGTATATGTAATAGCCATAGCCTTGGTAATGACCTATTTCTTTTTGAAGGAAGCCGCAATTATTACCAGCAGCAAAATACTCTCTAAGCTATACAACCCGGTAAGAACGGGGCTGGTATTCTCTTTTCTCGCCGGGTTGGTACTGGTTGGTAAAAATGGCCTTGTTCCGGTCTACTTTAATTATAACTGGGTTTGTTCTGCTGTTATTATCGTTGCTATCGTTTATGTCGTATTCCAATTATTTGAGATGTTGAACATAATTAAGCTGCAGCACAAAATAGTAATCAGCGTTTTTGCCGTTTTGGTATTACTGCCTACTATATCATCGCCGGCTATAGCTGGCGCTATTCTCATTATTTTATTAAGCTTTTTAATCAACGATAAAACAGGGCTCGTGCTGGGTATGCTGGCGTTTATCTATTTTATCTCGCAATACTACTATGATTTGAACCTGACCTTGCTTACCAAATCTATATTGATGTTTTCCTCGGGAATTCTTTTCATTATCATTTACCTGTTTACTCATAAGAAATTGACAACACATGAATAAAATTAAGTGGATTGTGATATTAGCCAACCTGGCAATATTGATGGTGTATTTCAATTACTCCGTGGCACAGAAGGAGGTCTTGTTGGAAGAAGGGCAACTGGTTTTATTACCCTTAGCGCCTGTTGATCCCCGCTCCTTAATGCAGGGCGATTATATGGCATTGCGATATGCACTGTCAACAGACCTGGATACGGATACCATCCCCAAACGAGGGTATTGTGTTGTTCGGTTAGATGGAAATGGTGTAGCCAGTAGGGTGCGTTTTCAAAAAGCTCCGTTGCCGTTGCACAGCGGTGAGCATCTGATAGGGTATACAGCTCCCGACAACTGGAATATAAATATCGGGGCAGAGTCTTTCTTCTTCCAGGAAGGGCAGGCTGAAAAATATGACAGTGCAAAGTATGGCGGATTAAGAGTTGACCAAAATGGGAATAGTTTATTGGTGGGACTTTATAATGAGCAACGGCAACAGATAAAGTAAGATGGAGTTCTGTATCTTTAATAATCGGAGAAGCTATGAATTAAGTCAACGGTTTATCTAAGCTGACCTCAGTCAGTAGCAAAAATTAGATGATTATGCGTCAATCTACAACGAATTGGTTGCTTCTGTGCCTGACAGTTTTGCTATCAGGGTTCTTTGCCTTTATGAATTTGCATGAGTTTATTGTGGTGGGCGTGCAGAAACGAACCGGCGGGTATCCTTTTGGCGGTGAAGGGCCGTTTCCGTGGTATTACAAGACAGCTCAACTGTATGCTAATGTTTGTTTAGGTTTTGGTCTTGCATTTTTGAGTTTATTAGTAAGTAGCCTTTTATGTTTTTTAAGGAATAAAAAGTATATGCCGGGCATTTTACTAGCCGCAATAATATTTTTGATTATCATCCAGATATTGGATGGACAATCCTAATAAATTTTTATGAATTACTATAAACGTTATTGGAATGAATCAACCGGTGATGACCTAACATATAGTTGGGGGAGATCTACCTGGTTTTTTGAAACAGATGAAAATTTTAATGTGCTCAGGCAGATAACTGTTTTTGAATCGGGACAATCACTAAAGTACTCGGAGAGTCATCCTGAAGATGAGTTTGGTGGCTTAAGCGATCAACCTCTTGATCCGGAAGAGTTTGAGCCGGACAAAATAGAAAAGAGTGAATTTGAGATAAATTGGGATAAGACACAGACTAATAGAAGATAGCAAGATTGACAATTTTAAAATGTGTCTACAAAAGTTCTATATAATATCAATAAGCTTCTTATTCTTGTTGGGATGCTCGGAAAAGAAGAAAAAGGATACTTCTGTTACCCCAACCCTCATCATTCAGCCGTTCTCCGGCATTTCTTCAAAGCAGGTGGAAGATGTTTCCAAACAATTGAAGAAACACTTTCATACAATTAAGATAAATAAGGCGATTGAAATGCCGGAGATGGCATTTTATAGACCAAGGCAAAGATACCGGTCAGACTCTTTGCTGAACTTTTTGTTGGCTAACCATCCTGATAAAAATATAATGGTATTAGGTATTACCCATAAGGACATCAGCATTGGCAAAAACGATATTCCTGATTGGGGTATTATGGGGCTAAGCTACCGGCCCGGCCGTTCTTCCGTTGTGTCAACTTTCCGGCTTTCAAAAACACGAACAGATGATCAATTATATAAAGTAGCAGTTCATGAATTGGGGCACGCTGCCGGACTGCCTCATTGCCCGGTAAAAACCTGTTATATGAGGAATGCAGAAGGCCGAAATCCATTGAATGAAGAAACAGGTTTTTGTGAAAAGTGCAGGAAATATTTAGTTGGGAGAAACTGGCTCATACAATAGACATAAAGTATATTATTACATTTATATTTTATTATGATTGTAGTATCAGTAAGGCATAAAATTAAATTTTACCTGGTAAATATTGTCGTTGTCCTGTCTTTGCTTGCGCTGGGCTCGTTGATGCCATTGCTTCTGTTTAAACATGGAGAGGATCAGTATACGATTTCAAAAATTATACTATTTGTCGTCTTTAGTGGCGTGACTTGTTTTGCGGGATTTTATTCTGCTTATGTTTATTGGAAGAATGTGCCCATTATTCGTATAGACTGCAACTTCATTTGTTTTAATAAAGAAATATTTTCAGTAGATGACCTGGAGGAGATAATATATACAGGGAAGAAGAATTTTCCGTATTTCTTGGGTTATCCAATGGAGGCAGCCAGTTTAAGGTTTAAAAATGGACAGATAAAATATATATATGATGATATGTATGAGAATTCATGGAAGCTAAAGACTTTTTTAAAGCAGGTTGTCATTAACAAAAAAGACTTTGTCGTACCGGAGTTGAAGTCTGTTGATTCTTACGAAATGGCTAGTGAGTCATATGATTTTTTTATAGGCAACCAATTTATGTCGTTTCGGGGTGTTATACTTTGGGGATTAGGTGGCTTTATTGCCTATCGACTTTTGTTGATGGGGAGCAGCGTTAGGGTAGGGGCCTGGATAGTTATCGCCGTTTTGGGCACTTTTTGGTTTCTCTTTAATTCATGGCTGATGCACTATTTCAAAGTGTCTTCGTCTTTTCTGGTAGTAAAAAATCATAATCTTTGGTGGCGAAAAAAGGTTTATCGGCTCTCAGATATTGAAGAAGTGGTTTTTGAAACGCGTGGAAAGATGCCCGATAGTCTGCGGGTTATAACAAAAGATTTTAGATACAACCTTTACCCGGCCGGTACGCTTAGAGATAACACCTGGTTAGGGCTTAAGGACAAGCTAGAGATGCAGGGTGTTAAAGTGAGAAATGAGCTCCCTGATTTCTGAGGTCT
>JBCNOR010000119.1:0-10784 GCA_039593785.1 Niabella sp.
AAGAAGGCGCTGCTGCTGCAGGCGAAGACAAGCCGGCAGCCTAAGTTGCCGCACCTCGCACTTCGGTGCGAGCGAAAAAGCCCGCCGAGCTCGTCTCGCCGGGCTTTTTTTCTGCCTGAGCGGGGCTAAAGGTCATTTTCAACCAGTTTGGGCAGGTTATTATATGCATCGCCATTCAAATCGAACCGGAATGACAGGTATTGGTGCGTCACTGTCTTCGGCTGGTCGGCGCATTTGATCAACGGGCTGTTGGAAAGACCGAGTAGCAGTTTTAACTGGTTAGACGTAGAAACCGGATCATTGACAACAAGCAACAAAAAAAGGCTATCTCATTCCTGAGACAGCCTTTAATTTTTTGTTCCATAAGCTTATTAAGCTTCTCCGCCTTCGGCATTTGCCTCAGATGCAGGAGATTCTGCTTTAGGTTCAGCTACTTTACGAGGAACGGCACTGGCTACCCTGCGTTTAGCTTTTCTTTCGTCGATAGCTTTCTGCTGGCGCCTTTTAATGTGCTCTTCATGCTCTGCGCTCCATGTTGTGAACTTCTGCATTGCTGCAGTTTCATCAAACAGACCCAATTTTACACCACGTAATAAGTGCTTCAGGTATAATACTCCTTTAAAGCTCAGGATACGGCGAACAGTATCAGTAGGTGTTGCACCTTTGTTCAGCCACTCCAATGCTTTTTGACGATCCAGCTCAATTGTAGCAGGAATAGTCAAAGGGTTATAAGTACCTAATTTTTGAATAAATTTACCATCACGAGGGCTTCTGGCGTCAGCAACAACGATGAAGTAAAAGGGCCTTTTTTTAGAGCCGTGTCTTTGCAATCTAATTTTAGCTGCCATTTTAAATAGAAATTTAAGGCGTTAAAAAATAATTATTAAGTCCTAAGCCAAATGGGGTTACCAGTTGATTTGGGGGGTCAAAGGTATATAAACTTTTATGTAAAACCGAACACAAACTTTTTAAAAAGTAAAATAATTTTAAGTTTTTGCGATTCGTTAAGAATTATGTGGTTTGGATATGCCGGGGGCACGGTTTAAACCGTGCCCCGCCTTCGAAAATAGGTTCAAAAGTATTAGAATGGTCTTTTCATTCCTCCCAGTCCCCCGGGCATCATTTTGCCGAAAGCCCCCATTTTGTTCATATTTTTCATCATATCACGCATTTGCTCAAATTGCTTCATAAAGGCGTTTACTTCTGCAATGTCTTTACCGCAACCCAGCGCAATGCGTTTCCGGCGGCTTCCGTTGATCAGGTCGGGGTTGCTGCGTTCTTCGGGCGTCATCGAGTCAATAATGGCTTCAATACCCTTGAAGCTATCGTCGCTGATGTCCAGGTCTTTAATTTGCTTGCCAACGCCGGGGATCATTCCCAATAGGTCTTTCATATTCCCCATTTTTTTGATCATCTCCAGCTGGGCTTTGAAATCAGCAAAATCAAACTTGTTTTTACGGATCTTGCTCTCAATTTTTTTAGCCTGCTCTTCGTCAAACTGTTGTTGGGCACGTTCTACCAGCGATGTAATATCGCCCATTCCCAGTATACGCTGGGCCATCCTTTCCGGGTAAAACACGTCCAGCGCATCCATTTTTTCCCCATTACTAACAAACTTAATAGGCTTGTTCACCGTGTATTTAATGGAAATGGCCGCACCTCCGCGGGTATCGCCATCTAATTTGGTCAGCACCACGCCGCTAAAATCCAGGCGCTCGTTGAATGCTTTGGCCGTATTCACCGCATCCTGCCCTGTCATACTATCTACTACGAAAAGAATTTCCTGTGGGTTAACCGCGTTTTTGATATTCGCTACCTCGGTCATCATTTGCTCGTCTATCGCTAAACGGCCCGCAGTATCTACGATAACTACGTTTTTATTTTTGCTTCTGGCGCTTGCCACAGCGGCTTGTGCAATACTTACGGCATCTTTATTATCTGGCTCAATATGAACTTCAACACCGATCTGTTCTCCCAAAACACGCAGCTGCTCCATCGCCGCAGGGCGATAAATATCTGCAGCCACCAGCAAAGGATTCAATCCTTTCTTGGTTTTCAGGAAATTAGCCAGCTTACCACTAAAAGTAGTTTTACCGCTACCCTGTAAACCTGCGATCAGTATTACTGCCGGGTTGCCTTTGGCGTTAAAAGGAGCTTCTTCACCGCCCATCAGTTCGGTTAGCTCATCCTTCACAATTTTTACCATCAGCTGGCCGGGACTAACCGCATTGATCACTTTTTCCCCAACCGCCTTATCCTTGATCTTGTCGGTAAAATCCTTTGCTATTTTATAGTTTACGTCCGCATCTACCAATGCGCGGCGAATTTCTTTTACGGTAGACGCTACGTTAAGTTCGGTTATTCTTCCCTGGCCTTTCAGGTTTTTAAAGGCCGTATCTAATTTATCCTGTAGATTGTTGAACATAAGAATATAAAAATAATTCTATACTGTAGAATGATTGTAATAATGAAAAATGGATGCAAATATATCGCTTTTAGACGTTTTTGATGATAGCAGCACCCCGCGCAATTGTGCGGCGCCGGCCTGTACCCACCAGGCAGGCAAGAGCGTTCTATAGTAGCACCGCAGACGGCTAAATAAAAATAAATTTTGTTTGTTTGATAAATTTTATATAATTGCGACTTATTGAGTAATAATATTTCGTGACGATGAGTAAACAGAAGTTCACTTTGGAGTACCCCGTTCGCTGCTCCCCAACAATATTGTATGAGTTCTTAGCTACCTCTAACGGGTTGGGAGAATGGTTTGCCGAGCACGTTGATGAACGTGACGGGAAGTTCTTTTTCGGCTGGAACGGGACCTACGAGGAAGCTGTGGTTCTGGAGCAGGAAGAAGAAAGCTTTATCCGTTTCAAATGGGCCGGTTCACCCAAAGATGAATATTTTGAGTTCAAAATAGATAAGTCTGAAATAACCAACCAAACGATACTGGTGATCACAGATTTTGCCGAAAAAAGAGAAATAAAGGACCAAAGCCAGCTTTGGGACTACCAGGTGAAAGACCTTTTTCACAGGTTGGGAAACTAGGAATGTAACGCCATTCAATTGACAGATGACAGTAATTAGCTGTCATCTCCAGGTAGGTTTACCAAAAACTCAAACTGCTGCATAAGGATTTCCATTGCGTTTTCGATGTTTTCAATGCTGGTATACGCCGCAATTTTTACGAAAGGGGCTTCCTGTATGATTTTCCCAAAACTTTTTTGATCCATTCCATCCAGGGATGCGTAAGCGTCGCTGTGGATATCATGTACCCATTCATCTCCACTGTAACATATTTTTAAAGATTTCCCTTGCAGGCTTTCGAAAGCTTTGACCAGTTGCCGCCCTGTTTTTTGTTGCCATATACCCGAAAGGTGTAAAGTGGTGCTAAAAAAACGCCCCCACCAGAACAGGGTTCTTACCGCAAAAATATTTCCCTTTACAAAATGACGCGGGTTGTCTAAAACAATCCAGGGTAAACCCAGGTAGTTTTCTCCCCGTGATATCTTACCACCAGGCTTTAAAACCTCGAGGGGGAGCATATATGATTTCAGAGTAGACTGTTGCCAGTTATAAAGTTCTTCAAAAGCGGCTTTAATGTGCTGCAGAATTTCATTCTTTGTTAAAATCCAGCCGGCATTGGTAACAAGCTTTATATGCTCGGGTGAAAGACGTATTTTTGCTGATTGCATCAGGTAAAGATATACTATTAAGCAGGTGAAGAAGTTAGATAAACTCATTATAAAAGCTTTTATTGGCCCGTTTGTGGCCACTTTTTTCATTACGCTGTTTGTGCTGATCATGCAGTTCTTTTGGCTGTGGATAGATGACTTCGTAGGAAAAGGACTGGATGCAGGTACCATTTTAAAATTTATCTGGTATCAAAGTGCCGTATTAATCCCCCTTGCTTTACCCTTATCTGTGCTACTTTCTTCGCTGATGACTTTTGGCAACCTGGGAGAGAGCTTTGAGCTGGTAGCCATTAAATCGGCAGGTATTTCCCTGATGCGTTTTATGCGGCCATTGTTTATTGTGGCCGGTTGTATTGCATTCGGGGCGTTCCTGTTTTCCAATTACGTTATACCGGTAGCCAACCTGAAGTCGAGAACCTTATTAGCTGATATTGTACTGGCTAAACCTGCGTTTGCCATTAAGGAGGGTGTTTTCTTTGATGGTATTGACAAGTTTGCGATCAAAATAGGCAAAAAGGAAGCTAACGATTCCATCATCAGGGATGTGATCGTTTACCAGTCGGGCGATAACAGCCTGCAGGATGCGTTTTTGATTGCCAGGGATGGAGTGATGAAACCTTCGGCTGACAAGCATTTCCTGGATATCGTTTTTAAAAACGGATGGAGATACGAGGAACGGGGAGGCAAAGAAGATTCTACCACAGACTATATCAGGCTTGGTTTTAAGGAGTATAAAATGCAGATGGATATCAGCTCCTTTAAGTTTACCAAAACGGATGACAGCGCCAACGTCAACAATGAGCGGATGTACAATATGCGGCAATTGAATGTAGCTATTGACTCCATTAGTAAGTTTAACGGGGAAATAGCTAAGAATTTTGAGGCCACGATTTATGCCAACTTCATGATCTTAAATTACAGGGACAGTATCACTAAAGATATTAAGATCCCTGATTCCATACTCAATTTCAAAGCGAATATAGATGCCTATATGGGCGTTAAAAAGGACAGCACTAAAGCTGAAAAAGATTCGGCAAGAGCCAGGGCAAAGCTGGATAGTGCCCGGCACAAGCTGAAGGCTGATTCGCTGAAACGGGTGGCAAGGAAAGACTCCATCCGGTTGAAGCGGGTAGCTGATTCTACCCGGCGCAAAGCAAGGAGAGATTCCATAAAAATGGGACTGAAGCCTTTGGCCCCGCCACCGCCTCAAAGAAATAGTAACAGGGATAGTCTTAAAAATAAGAGAGCAGATACCGCGGCCAGAACGTCAACTTCTGCAAAGGATACGGCAAAAAATAAAAAAGATAGTTCAGCCGCCAAAAAAGATAGCGTGGCCAAAGCTGCTGCGAAAGCAAAACCGGTAAAGAAAGATCCTAACAGCTTTACAGCTTTACTGCCTGATAGTGCTCGGCAGCAGATACAGGACCGGGCATTAACGAGTTTGGAGAGTTTTCGTAATAACCTGGAGATGAACGGGAACAATATTGTAGAACAGGAGAAAACCCTGCAGAAATACAAAATAGAATGGCATAAAAAAATTGCATTGGCATTGGCTTGTATCGTATTATTTATGATAGGGGCGCCACTGGGCTCTATCATCAGAAAGGGTGGTTTAGGTACGCCGATGATATTTGCTATCATTTTCTTCATGATATTTTATTTCGTTTCCACACGGGGCGAAAAGCTGGCTAAGGAAATGGAAATGAGTGCCTTTTCAGGAATGTGGCTCTCCACTTTTGTACTGGTTCCGGTGGGTGTTTTCCTGATTTATAAAGCCATGCACGATTCTAATTTGTTTAATAAAGAGTTTTACACCAGGCTTAAACGAAAAATATTAAAGAAGTTGGGTAAAGAATCCTGATGAATTTTTGCGCACTCCATGAAAGCGGAAAGCTTATGAAATGAAAACCGTGTATAGACCGGGGAGTTTATAATCCTAAATATTTATTCTTTCTGCCAACTTGCAGTTGTCAAACGGTCTATTCATGCCGGTGCATTCTGTTTTCGCTAAATAGGAGAGATTTTCTGCCAGGATCGAAATGATCTGTAAAAAGCAGTACAGCTTAGCGCGAAAACTTGAATTGCACCCGTACTCATTAACAAATGAGAAATTTCTTGTAAATTTGTAGACTATTACATATGCTTACCAAAAAATCTCAATACGCATTTAAAGCACTTACTTACCTAGCCGACAGGCAGAAGGATGGACCTGTGTTGATTTCAGAGATCTCCGAAAAAAAAAAGATACCCCTTAAGTTTTTAGAGAATATCCTGCTGGAACTCAAAAAGGCGGATATTCTCGACAGTAAAAAAGGAAAGGGTGGGGGCTATTTCTTTAAAGTGGAGCCGGCTACAATAAAAATGGCAAAAATTATCCGCCTCATAGACGGGCCCATAGCTATGTTACCTTGTGTAAGCCTGTATTTTTATAAGCGCTGCGATAACTGTAATGAAAAACATTGCGGCCTGCACGACGCCATGGTAGAAGTACGGGATGCTACATTGGCGGTGCTTGAAAGTAAAACGCTGGCAGATTTACGGGATTAACAGCTTACTATTCAGGTGTTACCTGTACTTCATTGCCCCAGGTTAGAACCACGTTTTTCCAGGAAGTGGTTTGCGGTACGGTTATAAACAAGATTATTTCTATCATCCATAACAAAACAAATAAGGTATAGGGACTTTTTAGAACGGGCCTTTGGTACTTTATTTTTTCTACTATTATAATGATCAGTGGAATAACAAAAGGCAGCACCATAGCGGCCAATAGGCCTGATCCCGTTTTAAAATGGTTGAGCAATCGCGACATACCCGGGTTGAACACAATTAAGGTAGCGCCGATGATAAATGCTACATGCCAGCGTATGTTGTGCCGGTTGACCATGGCCAGCAGGTAACAAACTGAGAATGACATCACATCAAGTATCCCAATAAGAGCCGTCATGGACGCGGCTTCTACAGAAACAGGCAGTTCCCGCAATACCTTATCCTTTACCAATAGTAATATGGTTAGCACCAGCAGGGGTGCCAACAAATAGGAAAACCGGCCTAGCTGACGATGCAGCGTGTACTGCTGCCTCCTGATGAGTACGGGCTGTATTATCAATAATAAAAACCAACATAGAAAGGCTACAAAGTGAATATGGATGGTTAAAGGGAACCTGTTAAATTGGGGTAGGAGGCTAATGTAAGAGGGATAAAACCCGGCTAACGAGAAGATCGTTATCAGAATAAATATCCATAATAATATCAGGTACCTTTTCTCCATGAGATATGTAATTTGTGATTTTAGAATTTCCCGCTTCCCCAACTCAACAGGTTGTTTGGTTGTCAGATAGTTTTCTTCATATAGATTATTAAACGCTGACTGATGCAACTTCGATAATTTTTGAAGCCGCAGTATGATAAACATTTTTTAGAGTGCTCTGTGAAGATGCTTTCCCGAATTTTTGTAAATCGAAGACAGGCGTGAGCATTGAAATGGCTGTGGTATCAAAAAGGTTCTACCTCAACTTTCCATCGTACTGCATATTTTTTAAAATGCCCGGCGCCTTAGAGGCATTCAGCATAATTTCCTGAAGGGTAGACTCAGGCAATTGTTCAGAATAAATGATCTCATCTTTGTTAAGGCCTTTGCTTTTTTGTAAGTTTTCCATGAGATTAGTTTTTAATATTAAAAAACGCCCTTACGTCATTAAAATTTTTTAAATTGATTTTTCGGGCTGCAGCAACAGCAAAGCCGGGTATCATCACTGCTTTCATATCAAAACGGGCAATACCTATATTAGCACTGTTTAGGCTATTGCTTACTTTGATGACTAACTTGCCCGGCCTTATTTCATAGTTTACAAATGTGCTGTGGGAGTCGAATGAAAATGAATAGGGCAGTGCGTTCCAGGCATTAGCATCACTGGTTAGTCTGCCATATACCATTACAACACCATTATCGAAAATATCTTGTGTAATCTGTGGTATGTTTAATTCTACAATATCAAACTTTCTGCTAAATTCTGTGCCGGCGGACCATAACCAGGTATCTTTGCTAATTGTTACTGTTGTGGCTGTAGCGCCCGGGTCACCCTTATCTCCTTTAGGTCCCTTTAGATTAACGGGTATGCCCCAGCCGGCATCGGTTTTTGGCCCGTAAAACAGGTAAGTATCGGTACTCATAAAATAATCACCTGCGATACCTATGTTGCTTGCTGGTGTGCCGGTGCCGCTGTATATTTTAGAGCCCGCGCTACCATTGATCCCATTGGTCCCGTTCGTTCCGCTGGTTCCTCTTAAAGAATAAGGGGTACCCCAGCCTGCATCCGCCTTAGGTCCGTACATGTTGGAAGTAGTAAGGTCTATATAGAAATCGCCGTTCCTCCCCAATGTAGTCGCAGGTGTGCCCTGACCGGAAAATATTTTAGTGCCGTCGGCGCCCGTAGCGCCAATATTACCCTGTGGCCCCTGTGGCCCCTGTGGCCCTGCAGAGCCGGTATCTCCTTTTTTGCAGGCAGTGATCAATAGGGTTATGATAGTTATAGCGAGTATCGCTCTTGTAGTTATGCTCATAATGATTAATTTTTAATATTGAAAAGTTGAGCCACCTGGGCGTAAGACATAGATTGCAGCTGTTGCTGTGCATCAATCTGATTATTGATCTTTATTTTGTGAGCCGCACCCGATGCCATAACCTGGGCGGTAGGTATAAAGACGAATTGATACGTATAGCTATTTGATACAAGATCAAAAAACCATCCTGCGTCTTCTACATTATCGGTAGCCGTCAATTGAATAAAATCCGGAGTGGCAGAACCGATATACAGCTGCAAGTCAATGCTGTGCTTTGTGGGAAATTCTGTAGGAAGCGTCATGATTTTAGTTGTTCCATTGCTTTGCCGGCTGCTCACATACCCCAACACTATTCCATTTTTACTTTTTATAAAGTCGGTAAGGGACGATACTCCCAGTGTAGAAAGTAAATTCTGAGGCACTTGATATTTATGTGTTATTTGAAGACCTGAAACACTCCATTCGGAAGGAGCGATCTTCATCCAGGGAGTGCTTACAACAGTTGTCTGCCCCGGGTCTCCCTTATCGCCTTTAGGCCCTTTCAGGTTAACCGGTGTTCCCCAGCCTGCGTCCGTTTTGGGACCGTAGAACCAGTAGGTGTCGGTGCTCATAAAATAATCTCCTGCTATGCCTGTGCTGCTGTTCGGTGCACCGGTGCCGCTGTATATTTTAGAGCCGGGGTTGCCGTTGGTACCATTGGTTCCGTTAGCGCCGTTGGTACCGTTGGCTCCTTTTAAAGAATAAGGTGTGCCCCAGCCCGCATCTGCTTTGGGGCCATACATGTTGGAGGTAGACAGGTCTACATAGAAATCACCGTTCCTGCCCAAAGTGGTAGCGGGTGTACCTTGCCCCGAGAATATCTTGGTACCATCGGCGCCTGTAGCACCAATATCACCCCTGGGGCCTTGTGGCCCGGCCGAGCCTGTATCGCCTTTTTTGCAGCTTGCTATTGTAATTGCAAAGGCTAACAGTAATAATAAGAAGCGTTGATTTTTCATGATTTTATTTTTTAGGTTTTTGCTTGTTTGTTTTTTCTTTTAAGGGCGGTGATTTTAGTATCGTCACCATTGGCTTTTTTGCAGCCCGTTCGGGTTTAGCAGTAACGATCTCTATTTTTTTGGTTGCCATGGTCAACTATTTGTTTGTGCCCCTTTGCTTGCTCAATGTTTCAAATCATCATTATTGCTCTTTAACGCGACGCTTTTTTTTAAGGTTGGAAATATTAATCTGGTCACAGTGTTATAATAAATAATGTTCTCAACCGTAGATGTTTATGACTGCGCGAAGCAGGCGGGTTTAAATTATGGGCGTGGAGGAAAAATGCCGCCCCCGGCTTGATTTTGATTCGCGCCTGCGAGATCTACGTATCCGCAGTTTCCACCACTTTGACTATACTGGAAAATAAGACGGTTGGCGCTGATACCCTCGTTTTGTACTAGGTGGTTGATGATATTGTTTACTCTATCCCAGCTTCGTTGACGTTCTGCCAATGAAGTATTACAATTGTATCCCTTCACTATTATTTTACAATCGGGGTTACTTTTCATTCGCTGCGCTGCCGAGGATAATAGACCTTTAGCATCATTAGAAAGAATAACTGTAAGTCCCCGGAAGGGAATACTGGGAAGATCTCCCATATTGCATATAGTTGGCGCTCCGGTTTTGAATAACGTGTATGAATGGCTATTGTAAGTAATAATAATGCTTGTTTCGGTTTCTGTAATGCTAAAATTAGAAACCCCGGCGGGTCCTTGTGGCCCTGTTTGACCAGGTTGACCCTGCGGTCCCTGTGCCCCGGTTGCAGTAATTGGATTGCCGTTGCCATCTTTAATTGTGCTCCAGGTATTGCCATTGTCATAGCTCACCATCCACTGGTTGCTGGTGGTATTTACCATTAGCAAAGGCGTTGTTCCGTCGGCCCCATTCGTACCATTAGTCCCGTTGGTGCCGTTGGCCTTTACTTTTTGCCCGTTTTGCAGCAGCCAGTCCTTGCCAATGGTCCAGTAATAATTGCCATCTGTATCCTGCTTTAAGCCTATTACCGGTGCATTGACGCCATCCTTGCCATTAGTTCCGTTGGCGCCATCCTTACCATGGGTAAGATTTATTTTGCTGCCATCGCTCATCACAAGCTCGTAACCTGTAGCGGTAGCAATATAACTTACAACACTTACTTTGGCCTGAAGGGCAGTTGCAATAGCCTGCAATGCTTTTAGGTCGTTGTTTAGATTGCTGGTGGTTTGCTTTAATTGTGCCAATTGACTTTCTAACTCATTTACCCTGTTTTTAAGTGCATTAATATCTTTTTTCTGGCAGGCGGTAAAAAAACAGAACAGTAATAAAAAGGATATAATTTTTGTCATGAGTTTTGTTTTAAATTGATGTTTAATATTGGGTTCAGCGTTCGTGGATAACAGCTCCCTGTTTTTTTACTACGGAGCTCTGATACCGGTATCTTTCATGCTTTTTTTATATCAGGTACCAGCATCTCGCATCCTGCATCCACCATCTTTCTCCCCCTAAAGCTAA